>JAUYTA010000495.1 GCA_030695265.1 Bacteroidota bacterium | reverse complement strand
ACCTGATTGTACAACCAGGAAGAACCGCTCATTGGCTCGCCATCGGGACCGGCAATTTTGATCATCCGACCCAATATTTTGGCCCACAATCCGGAGAGGGCGAAAATGAACAGCGGATTCATGCCGAAAACGACAAAAAACGATGTCCATTTTGAATAGCCTTTCAGGTCGATTATCCAAATGAGCAATGCCAAAACCAGACAAGCCCATCCGGCGGTGTAAAGCACATACGAACTGGTCCAGATGGGTTTGTTGATCGGGAAAACCAATCCCCAGATCAAACCTGCAACGATGGCGGCGACACCAAACAGAACCAGTTTTTTCGGTACCGATTTCTTTTCCGTGTCTTTTACGACAGAACCAACCAAATAGCCAATTATTACTGTTACAATCGCCGGAATAGTGCTCAACAATCCTTCCGGATCGAATGGAATTCCGAAGCCTTTGTAAAGATGGTTTGCACCCAAAACAGCGGTATCGAATGGAATGGTGGCATTTCCTTCGAGCGAAAACGGCTCTGCACCTCCGAAATAGTACATCAGTCCCCAGTAAAATAAAAGAATGGTGCCTCCGATGTATGGAAGATATTTCCGGGGAGAAGCCAGCACGATCACAGCGCCAATTCCGTAGGCAAGTGCGATTCGCTGCAACACGCCCAGAATGCGCAGTTTGGAATAATCAGTCGCCCACTGCGGAAACGAATTCAGGAATAACCCGATTGCAAAAATGAGCAAGGTTCGTTTGCCGATTTTCAGGAGCGATTCCTTGTTTAATGTGTTGCCGTATTTCGAGAATGAGAAAAACATGGAAACGCCCACCACAAAAAGGAAGAACGGGAAAACCAGATCGGTTGGGGTACAGCCGTGCCATTTGGCGTGTTCAAGCGGGGCATAAATATGCGACCAACTTCCGGGAGTGTTCACTAAAATCATCAGGGCAACGGTCATGCCGCGCAGCACGTCAAGCGCGAGGTAGCGTTGTGTGGTTTTTATCATGGTTTGGTTTTTTGG
>JAUYTA010000493.1 GCA_030695265.1 Bacteroidota bacterium | reverse complement strand
TTCTTTTATGGGAAAAGATCAAATAGGCGCTTTAATTATTGAACGTGATGTGGCAGCTCAAGAGCATCTCAAAAATTTGCTCGGGTTTTACGCTATGGTTTCGTCCATAGAAACTGCAACTGATACTGATGTTGCATTGTTAAAAGTGATTGATATAAATCCGGACATAGTTTTTTTAGAATATCCAGTGAAAGGGAAAACAGGAAAAAAAATCATTAAATTCATTCAAACGAAACTTCCGAATACTACGATTGTATTTGTTACTAAATCGAAGAAATATGCTGTGGACGCAATCGGTCATGAAGTATATAATTATTTGCTGAAACCGGTAGTCAAAACCGAACTGGGAAAAATTCTGGAAAAGGTGCAGCCAGATAAGCAGGCAAATATATTGAACTTGATAGATGAGATAATTGAGAAAAAACAGGACGATCACAGATTGAAGTTTCATACAACCAAAGGTTATACTCTCATAAACCCAAACGAAATATTGTTTTGCAAAGCTGAAGGGCATTATACTGAACTGCATTTCGTAAATAAAAGCAGAGAATTGACCAATATGTTCCTGTCCAAAGTTGAACAAATTCTTAATCCTTACAACTTTTTGCGAATCAGCCGGTCAATGGTTGTAAACAAGAATTATATTCGCAAAGTTTTTCCAACGACAGATACATTGATCTTATCGGTAAATGGGTTGGAATACGAAATTAAAGGATCAAGATTACAGATGAAAACACTGAACCGAACTGATTTTGAATAAGATATGTTGGATAAAAGTGAGATTTCAGCCATTATTGTTGATGATGATCCCGAAGCAATAAGTTTGCTCGAGATTTTTTTACGTTATTTTCAGAATGTTACGATTATTGGGAAAAGTACCGATGCCAAAGCCGGACTCGGACTTATTGTTGAATTATTTCCCGATCTCATTTTTCTTGATATCGATATGCCTGATATGACTGGATTGCAGGTTGCAGAATCAGTCAGGAATGAAAATCTCCATTCGGAGATTGTTTTTACCACAGCTTATCAAAACTATGCGTACAAGGCTTTGCCAATCGAACCTCTTGATTTTTTAACCAAACCATTTTGTATTGAAGACCTTGAAAATGTGATTAATAAATACATTGCCAGAAAAGAAAAGAAAAAACAGGAACAAAAGCTGGATAAATTTAGACAATCACAAGGAAATGTTATAAAAGTAAAACTTCCGACTTACCACAGTTATATTTTTGTTGATCTCAATGATATTGTTTACATCAAATCGAATACAAACGGCACGTATGTTTACCTTCAGGACGGAACCGTTGAAACGGTAACCAGAAGTCTCAGCAGTCTTATCCTTTTACTAAATTCTACACTTATCTTTCAGATCAACAGGTCAACCTGTGTGAATCTGAACTATTTGTATCGCATCGACAAAAAGAAAGAGATTTGTATTCTTCGTTTCAATCAAAAAACATACGAAGATTCCATTTCCAGAAACAATATTATCAATTTCGAAAAACTGAATATATTTCCATCATTTTGATCAGGATATAGTTTTATAAAAACAGAACGGCGACCAATCATTGGCCGCCGTTCTGTTTTAACAGTTTTAGCTTTTATTCAATTTTTGAAGGATGATCAACCTTGTCTTCAAGTAAAGCAATATCCAATACTTCCTGAATAGTGTTCACATGGTGGAAAATTAAACCTTCAATATAAACTTCCTTTATTTCTTCCAGATCCTTCCGGTTGGCTTCCGAAAGGATAATTTCCTTAATTCCGGCTCGTTTGGCTGCAAGTATCTTTTCCTTGATTCCTCCAACGGGCAATACTTTTCCACGAAGTGTAATTTCTCCGGTCATTGCAAGGTTTTCCCTGATTTTACGCTGGGTAAATGCAGAAGTGATAGAAGTTACCATCGTTATTCCGGCAGACGGTCCGTCTTTGGGAATCGCGCCTTCAGGAACATGAACATGCACGTTGTATTTGTCAAACAATTCCGGATTCAGACCAAGTTGTTCTGCATGGCTACGAATGTATTCATGCGCCAGCATTGCCGATTCTTTCATTACATCGCCAAGGTTCCCGGTCAGTGTCAGCGAACCTTTCCCTTTGCTCAGGCTGGTTTCTACATAGAGAATCTCACCGCCAACTGCTGTCCATGCCAAACCGGTAACTACCCCGGCAAATTCATTTCCCTGATAAATCTCCTTTGTATATTGTGTTACCCCGAGGTATTCCCTGATATCGGTTTTTGTGAGCGTTTTGTTGTATTCCTCTTCAAAAGCGATTTTCTTGGCCATGCGCCGACAGGTTTTCGCTATTTTTTTATCGAGTTCCCTCACTCCTGATTCGCGGGTGTAATTT
>JAUYTA010000490.1 GCA_030695265.1 Bacteroidota bacterium | reverse complement strand
TCTTCGAACTTTCGCAAGCCAAAAGATCGGATGAAAATCTCGGTTTCTTTAACCTTGTTTTCCGTAATAAACTGCCGAAACTGGGATGTACTTTGTATGATTATGAAGGAAACATCCTTTTCTCGGGAGGAATCGCTGTTTCTGATTCAGATTCGGTAAATACTTCGGTAACGATCAATCCTGCAAGAGTTCAGGGTAAAATGTTTGAGTTTATCAACCTGTACCCCAATCCAAACAACGGATCGTTTCAAATTTCCTACGCTACCGGAAACTCGCGCGATGTCGAAATCAAGCTTTATACAGCCAACGGACAGGTGATTCATTCGCAACGGAGCCCTGACCGGGCAGCCGGAATCCACAATGTAAATGTTGCTGTAAATGGTTTATCAGCTGGATTTTATAAAGTGGTACTGATTTCGGATGGCGAAATTCGAGATAAATCATTGGTAATTAAGTAAGTCAAGCATCTTTAAATTTGAAAAGCCATTCCTGCAAAGGGGTGGCTTTTTTTAATATTCCCGTTCTGCAAATATTTTACACCTCTGGCACAAAATAAGTGATTATGGAGAATGCTGAAATTTAATAACGATGTAATAATGATGAATAATTAAACATTGCATCAATTATAACTGAAGCAATTGTTATTTTTGAATAAAGTTTCAATTATAGCAGAACTAATTATTATACCAATGACAACCAAACAACTTTTCTTTTTGATTATTCTTGCCATTCTACCCGGCTATGTTGCCATAGCAAAAATTAACCCTGAAAAACTTACCTGCGAATATCTGCAAAATCCAGGTGTGGTTGATGTTGTTCAGCCGCGACTGGCATGGGTAAATATTGCCGGAAAAGGCGACCGCGGACAAACACAAACCGCCTGGCAAATCAGGGTGGCAACTTCCGAAAAGAAGCTGAAAGAAGCTGATTTGTGGGATAGTCAAAAAGTCATCAGCGAACAAAGTAACCGGATTATATATGCAGGTAACCCGTTGAAGTCGAGGATGGAATGCTGGTGGCAGGTGCGTGTTTGGGACAAAAACGGAACTGTTTCCGACTGGAGTGACCCGGCTCAATGGCGAATGGGAATACTGAATCCTGCGGAATGGACAGCCAAATGGATTGGCGCTCCCTGGCAGGGTGAAGAATCGCTTCCCAAACCATCAAATCCGGGAGCCCCGCTTCCTGAAAAATTGCCACCTCCTGCACCCATGTTCAGGAAAGAATTCAGGCTTGATAAAAAAGTTGAGAAAGCGGTTGCCTTTGTCACCGGACTCGGGTATTTCGAATTGTACCTGAACGGTGAAAAAGTGGGTGACGATGTGTTGGTTCCAAACCAGACCAACTATGCCAAACGACCGGGATTAATCAACGAAGGTATTCCGTTGGAAGACAATTTCAGGGAATACAAAGTCATGTACCTTTCTTATGATATTAAAGATCAGCTAAAAAGAGGCAACAATGTATTGGGCAGTATGCTTGGAAACGGTTTCTACAACCCTGCAAAACATTGGGCTGCTGGTTACGGAACGCCCCGTTTTCTTGCCCAGATTTACATTACTTACGACGATGGTACTGAGGAAATTATTGTCAGCGACGAAAGCTGGAAGGCTTCGCAAAGCCCCATTCTGATGGACATGGTTTTTTACGGTGAACACTACGATGCCCGGAAAGAACAAGACGGCTGGAACGAGCCCGATTTTGACGATTCAGCCTGGCAGCCTGTCGCGATTCGTAAGGCTCCCGAAGGTAAACTGGTCGCCCACACAGCTCATCCCGATAAGGTGACGGAGCAACTTGAACCTGTAAAAATTAAAAAACTGGCCAATGGAAATTATCATGTCGATTTTGGCGTTGAAGTCTCAGGTTGGATTAGGTTGGATCGGGTAAAAGGCCCTGAAGGACATAAAATTGAGATCAAATACCTTTGCAACACCTATTCAGGAGACAATTCCTATATTTTCAAGGGCCATGGTCGGGAATCGTATGCCGCCCGTTTCAACTGGTTCATTTTTAGCGCTGTCGAAATCGTTAACTGGCCGGGTGATCTCAAAGACGATCAGATTACTGCCGAAGTGGTTCATACTTATGTGGAAGAATCTGCCACGTTCGAAACCTCGAACCAACTTTTTAACGACATCAATAAAATATGGCGCAGAAGTCAGACCGACAATATGCACGGCGGCATTGCCAGCGATTGTCCGCACCGCGAACGCTCTGCCTACACGGGCGATGGGCAGGTGGCCTGCGTAACGGTGATGCACAACTACGATGCACAGAATTTCTACCAAAAATGGATTCAGGATATTTTGGGCGCACAGGATTTGAAAACCGGTTATGTTCCCAACGGTGCGCCCTGGCAGCCGGGATGCGGAGGTGGTGTGGCATGGGGAGCAGCTATCTGCATCATGCCGTGGGAATTCTATCTGCATTACGGAGCAAAAGACATGCTTGAAGATAATTTCGAAGGAATGAAGGAATATGTCCGCTACATGCAAACCTGGGTGGATAAAGATGGGATCATGTTTTCGAAGCGGGTTGGTAAAGACGGCAAAGTGCTCAAATGGTTTAACCTGGGCGATTGGGTCTCTCCCGGTGCTTTGCCCCCTGATGAAATGGTGCACACGTTTTACTTCTGGCGATGTGCCGACATCACAGCCCGGGCAGCCAAAGCGCTTGGCAAATCTGACGATGTGAAAAAATATACCGATCTGGCCGAACAAACTCGAAGTGCTTTCTGGAAAAAATTCTACAATGAGAAAAAAGGTAGCTACGGAAAAGCCGGTGGAAATATATTTGCCCTGCGAATGGGTGTGCCTGACAAACAGTACGAACGTGTGATTGCGGCTTTGAAAGCAGACATCAAAGCAAATAAAGGGCATTTGGATACCGGCATTTTCGGCACTCAGTTCTTTTTTGAAGTACTGTCGGAAAATGGGATGCACGATTTGGCTTATGAAGCCCTGAACAAACGTGAAGAACCCGGTTTTGGCCACTGGCTCAAACTTGGTTCAACCACTACCCGCGAACAATGGAGCGAGGAAGGTTCGCACAACCACCCTATGTTTGGTGGCGGACTGGTCTGGTTTTACCGCAAACTCGCCGGAATGAATGCAGATCCGGATCAGCCGGGCTACAAACACATCATTTTCCGTCCGCAGCCGGTTGATGATATGACATTTGTGAAGTATTTTAACCAGACACCTTATGGCAAAGCCGGCATACATTGGAAAAATGAAGATCAGCAATTTGACATGACGGTTATTGTTCCGGTTGGAAGCGAAGCCACGGTTTATGTCCCTATGATGAAAGAGAAAAATGTAACAGAAAAAGGGCGTTCAATCGATGAATCGGAAGAAATAGAATTTATCAAACAGGAAGAAGGTTATCAGGTATTTAAATTAAACAGTGGAAAATAGGAGATTGTATCAAAATAAATATCCATTACTGACAATGAATAAACCTGATTACGAAATCCCTTGTGGATTCCGGGTTTCCTTCCAGTTCGCTGCTTAGGTTTTTATCCTGAAAAGCGGTCAGCGATTCTATGGTGTAATTGATCAGTCGTTTTGGAAAGATGCCGTTATTTTCGAAGATTTCACGCTTCGAGTTTAGGCGTTCTGCTGATTCGACACAGGAAGCCGGCAATTGCTGCAATTGTTGTTTGGGCAGACTCCTGAAAATATTTCCTTCCACATAAAGCTGAGCGGCCATTTCAAGCGCATTGGGCATTTCGATTCCATGAAGTGAGGCAACGATTAACCCGGCCAGAATCAGGTGGATGTTGGCGCTTCCATCAGGCACGCGGAATTCAAAAGTTTGGCGGCTATCTCCGTTTTTGGACGATACTTTTACATCAGGATTTGCCATGGCAGCCATGTTCTGTTTGCCTGTCCAACCCAAAGGAACGCGAACCAATGCAGATCGGTTCCGATCGCCCCAGCAGATCCGGGTTGGCGCTTCCTGATTGGGAACCAGACGCAGGTAGGAGGTAGGTATGGTGTTTCCGAAAGCAGTCAGTGCATCGGCAGTGTCGAGTATTCCGGCAATCATTTGTCGCGCGGTGGGCGAAAGTTTCCCATTTTCCAGCACAATGTTTTTCCCGTCTTTTTCAACCAGCATGTGAAAATGCAGGCCGCTACCGGCTTTTCCAACCGTGATTTTTGGCGCGAAACTGATTTCCACTTTTCGTGTTTCGGCCAGCATTCGCAAAATCCATTTGGCAATAATCAGTTGGTCGGCGGCAGATTCAGGATCGGTGGGCAAAAATTCTATTTCGTGCTGTTCAAAAGCTTCGTCGCCCAACGAAAAGTTTCCCACTTCAGAATGCCCGTATTTTATTTTTCCGCCGCAGGCAGCAATCAGTTTAATTGCTTCCTTGCGCATGCCCTCGAATTTGGCAAATGGTTCCGATTCATGGTAGCCTTTCTGATCGGTTGCCGGAAACAGCCCATCATGTTTGCTGTTCACGTAATATTCCAGTTCCCCCATCATTTTCATGTCCATTGCGGTTGTATTGCGGAAATGCGTGATGGCTTTTTTTAGCACATATTCAGGCGAAAGCTCCAACTGATTGCCTTCGAAATCGAAAAAGGAACAAAGGATTTCGAGCGATGGTTCCACCTGAAAAGGATTGATAAAAGCA
>JAUYTA010000485.1 GCA_030695265.1 Bacteroidota bacterium | reverse complement strand
TCAAAAAAGCTATTTTTTCATACTGAAGTTCCAAATCGGAAACTCCCAGCGTAATGTTCCTCAAATCAATCAGATGCTGACCAATACTATCCTGGTAAGTATATTTTACCGATGCATTGTTGAACTCGAAGCGTTTCATGTTAAAATCGAACTGAAGGCTGTCTGCTGTTTTTGGCGCTTCTTTTTTTGCAAACAAATCAACCAGAAACTGGTAATTCGGCGTCCCGGCAGTATCGGAATCAATGGTGAGAAAAGTGTTATTCAGTTCAAGTTTATCTATTCCGGCAGTACGTTTTTTTATGCTGAACGAATTGATGCTTGCCACCAGCTCGTGTACATACAAAAGCGAATCGTTTTTTTGATCGAGGATTAAAACTTCTTCAAGAACAACCTTGTTGAAAAATGAAATGGAAACACCTTTGATAGTGACACTTGTGTTGTATTTATTTGAAAAATGTTCAGTCAGTTTACCGATAAGATAAGTCTGTACTCCCGGACTTTGAAGAATGAACCAGGAGCAAATGAGCAGGATTAATACCGTGCCCAATACTGAAAACCCTATTTTGAGTGTTTTTTTGATAATTTTGTCGCTCTTATTGATTTAGCAAAATAACATAAATAGGCTGATAAAAACCAGCTTAATAAAGAAATAAACGATTGAACGGACTTTTTATTGAAATATGAACAAAGAAAAAGACATCATCATACTTGGCATCGAATCATCGTGCGACGATACTTCTGCTTCAGTAATTAAGAATGGTTATCTGTTGTCGAATATTATAGCAGGCCAGAAAGTTCACGAAATTTATGGAGGCGTGGTTCCCGAACTTGCAAGCCGGGCACATCAGCAAAACATCATTCCGGTTGTTGATCAGGCGATCAAACAGGCCGGAGTTACCAATGAAGACATTACGGCCATCGCTTTCACGCGCGGCCCCGGACTGTTGGGTTCGCTGCTCGTCGGAACATCTTTCGCAAAAGGTTTTTCGCTGGCAACCGGCATTCCGATGATCGAAATCAACCATCTTCAGGCGCATGTTCTGGCGCATTTTATTCAGGAATACAACGAACCTTACGACCCGCCAAAATTCCCGTTTCTGTGCCTGTTGGTTTCCGGTGGAAATTCACAAATCATTCTCGTGAAAGATTACCTCGACATGGAAGTCATTGGCCAAACCATTGACGATGCAGCGGGCGAAGCATTCGACAAATGCGCCAAAGTGATGGGACTTCCCTACCCCGGCGGTCCTTTTGTGGACAAGCTGGCCAAAGAAGGAAATCCGGATGCTTTTCAATTTTCGAAACCGCGGATCGCCAATTTTGATTACAGTTTCAGCGGATTGAAAACCAGTTTTCTGTATTCTCTGCGCGATCATTTGAAAGAAAACGAGAATTTTATTGAAGAGCGAAAAGCCGATTTGTGTGCTTCACTGCAAAAAACGATCATCGAAATTCTTTTGGATAAGTTGATAAAAGCGGCCAAAGAAACGGGGATCAAAGAAATTACAGTTGCCGGCGGAGTTTCTGCCAACTCAGGATTGCGACAGGCTTTGGTTGAAACTGCCGTAAAATACCGCTGGAAAATGCACATCCCAAAATTTGCTTTCACCACCGACAAT
>JAUYTA010000148.1 GCA_030695265.1 Bacteroidota bacterium | reverse complement strand
GGTGTCAATATTCAGAATCGCATAACGGCTTTTCAGGATCATCACCACTTCTTCAAGGGAAGTATTTCCGGCGCGTTCGCCAATTCCGTTGACGGTAACCTCAGCCTGACGCGCACCGTTCATGATTCCGGCGATGGTATTTGCGGTTGCCATTCCCAAATCGTTGTGACACTGGGTCGATAAAATTGCCTTGTGAACGTTTGGCACGTTGTCGATCAGGTATTTGATTTTGGCGCCAAATTCGTGCGGCATCGTGTAGCCAGTTGTGTCCGGAATATTTACCACAGTTGCACCTGCTTTGATGACCGCCTCAACAACACGGGCCAGGTATTCATTTTCAGTACGACCGGCATCTTCAGCGTAAAACTCAACATCCTCCACATACTTCTTTGCGTATTTCACCGCAGCGATGGCACGTTCAATAATTTCGTCCTGATTCGAGTTCAGTTTGTAGTGAATGTGATAGAACGAAGTTCCGATACCTGTGTGGATACGGCCTTTTTTGGCAAATTTCAGCGCTTCGGCAGCAACATCAATGTCTTTTTCGACTGCGCGGGTGAGGGCACAAATGGTTGGCCAGGTAACCGCTTTTGATATTTCAACTACCGAATTAAAGTCGCCGGGGCTCGAAATCGGGAATCCGGCCTCGATTACATCAACGCCCAATTCTTCCAAAGCCCTTGCTACTTCAATCTTCTCGACGGTGTTCAACTGACAACCCGGAACCTGCTCACCATCACGCAAAGTCGTGTCAAAAATGTACAATCTGTCGCTCATTTGATTCTATATTTGTATTGTTACTAATAATCAGGTACTGGCTTCCGGCTACTAGCTACTGGCTGTTTTAACCAGACAAATGCAGGAAGCTCTTTTAACTTTTTTATTTCTTGTTTCTTATTCCTTATTTATACTTTCTTCCTGAATATTGAATATTGATCATTCAATATTGATTATTTCATGTCTATAAAAAAAGGCCATCCCCTGATTTGAGAATGGCCTTTAAAAGCTCTTTATAGTTTTACCCATATCATTCTCATTCGTGCATCCAAATTAGGAGAATACCGATAATGAGACCTAGAAGGGAAATGTTATTAAATCCTGTCATTTTCTGATTAATTTGCTGCAAATATGAACATTATTTTTTAAAATGAAAATAAAACAGACTTTTTTATTCGGATTACGAATAAAAAGATAAGATTGTCTTTAAATTCTACTTTATTCCTGAATTACTTACAAATGAAATCGACCTGCTATCGGGCGACCACGACGGAACATTGATTGTTCCCTGACCACCATACAAATAAGCGATTACTTTGGGCGCACCACCGCTCGCAGGCATCAGCCGAAGCATGACCCGTTTGTAGGATGGATGAGAATTTACTGGTATATCCGAAGGAAATGAGATAAAAGCAATCCATTTTCCATCGGGAGAAATATGTGGAAACCAGTCGTTGTACTCGTCGAAAGTAACCTGCTCTTTTGCTGAACCATCGGGTTTCATTCGCCAGATTTGCATAGTTCCCGACTGACTGCCGTTGTAATAAATCCATTTGCCGTCAGGCGAATATTCACAGCCATCAACATGCACTCCCTTTTTATTATCGGTTAAAGCAACTTCTGCACCGCCTTTGATCGAATTCCTGTAAATATTGTAAATGTCCTTGCCATCGCGCTGAGCCACATAAACCACTTCCTTGTTGTTTGGATTCCAGCCGTGCCAATAGGATGGAGTGTGTTCCGTAACCATTTGCGGGGTGCCACCTTCAAGCGGAAGCACATAAACGGTTGAGCCACCGCCGGGCATTCCCTGCCGGTGATGACTTATCGCCAGCAACTTACCATCGAAAGAAATTCCATGATCGTTGTTGTTCCTGTCGGCAAAACCGGTATTTAGTTTTTCAATTTCACCACCTTCCACCGGGATTTTATACAAGAACCCATCCATATTGAAAAGGAGTTTCTTTCCATCGGGCATCCAGTTGGGCGCTTCAAACCTGCCAGGTTTTTCATAAATCACTTTGCGTTTGCCGTCAAAAACATTCATGGTTTCGAGACGACAACCCAGCCATCCCTGATCGGTATTGTAATTGTCTGCCACCGGCTGATCAATCCTGACATTCCATACACGGGCTTCTTCCAGCACCGTTTCGTTGTGCGAACAAATGAATAGTCCGGCAAGTACTTCGCCCGGTAAACTTGCCAGCACGTGCGATCCGATTACCTGAAGTGGTTCGCCAATATGTGCAGCCCGCATGGTAATTTCCTTGCCCTTTCGTTCAAGCTGAATGATCTGATAATTTGATTTGGGCGAAAAAATTTCATCTTCGGGATCGCGCATAAAAGCGCCTTTTAATTCGCGCCACTGAAGCACCGTTAATCCATCGCCATGCAATGTGGCGGTTATGTGTGGCGCATTCTCGTCCTCCGAAGCCCTGATCATCCAACCGATTTTGCGGTGAAGATCGGTTCCTTCGCCTACAAATTCAAAATTTGCAGTCAGTATAAAGTCGCCTGAAATTTTGTTGAAAAGATAATTCAGTTCATCCCTTTCGAACCAGATATTGTAACCGGCGCCTTTTATTGAATATACCTGGCTAGAGTTGTCGTATTGAGCCGATCCGGCAATTTTCGGTTTGCCAATGTCTTTGTTGAACTGAAAAATGCCAATTGGCTTTGTCTGTGCCATCCCTGAATGAATTAAAAGGATAAATGAGAAAAGATAAATGAATTTCATGGTAGGTTTAGTTTAGAATGAACTGTGAAAATAAGGTTTTTTTGGATTGAACTACCTATCGTTCAAAACAAAAAAACATTATTATCCCGAATTCAAAAGAAACGAATTGGCAACCTTTAAAAAGATGTGGAATGAAATCCTGAATAAGAAATCGTTGAAAGATGTTGTAGATATCGGAAACACACGTATCTATAACAGCCAAACACTGAAAATAGCCTTCCGGTTAAATATGTAGTTGATTCTTATGCGTTTTTGTCTGGTACAATTTCAATAACCCATTTACAGAAAGGTCTTCATCTAACAACCTCCAGTGAATTCCATAGCCTGAAGGAGAAATTTTGAAATCTTTTAACTCCTGATCAGTCGCTTTCGATAACTTTTGAGAAATATCTTCTAGTTTTAGTTTTAAGGTTTGATTGTCCACCACTAAAATCAGGTAATCCTTTTCAAATCTTAAATCAGATATATTATACGCCTTTTCCATGTCATTTTACTTTTTGTACAGGTTCGTTATTCTCATTTGCCCAGAAATATAATCTCCAACCTGCTATAAGTAAAATTGTTGGCATTTTTATTTCAAAAATACAAAAATATAAAGAACCATTGCGTTATTGGTTATGAATAAAAAGAGCTCAGTTCAATCCAAATGTGGTCTATGCCTGTTGCCTCATTCCTTTTGCTGATGCACAAGGAAACACAATTACCAAAGAAATAGCCCTTTCTCCCAACCGTCACCGTGCCTTCGACCGCGGTTTGGTTTCGGTTTCCAACGATTACCGGGTACTGGTTCATTTACGCGCTAAAAAAGTCAGAACCGCAGATTAAGCAGATTAAATGATTAATATGATTATTTTAGTGGATATAAAAATCAGTTTTTGGTAGTCAAAAATCTGCGGAATCAGGAAAATCAGGTTCAATCAGCGGTTAAGACAATTTGTTCATTCTGCAATTCAATGGTCAGAAACTAAAACTTCCGCAGGATTCGAGGTTTTGCTGGTTTTAGTGAGCGGGTGACTTCGAGTCACCCGCTCACTTCACCCGCTCCCTAAAAAAACCTACATCTTCACCATTCGTTTCATTTCGCTGAAGCCATTTGATTCGAGCCGGTAAAAATATACGCCAGTTGCAACCGGTTTCCCGGAGTGGTCGTTGCCATCCCAATAAATGGTATGAACGGTTGAAAACGGATTGTCGCTGCTCAGAATGCGGAGTGTCCGGCCATTTACATCGAGTATTGAAACATTGTATTTCCCCGGTTGGTCGAGTTTAAATTCGATGTAAGTTCCTTCGCTGAAAGGATTCGGGTAATTCTGCAATAATTCGGTAGAATTCTGAGCAACAGGCAAATCATTAAGTGCATCAGGAATATAAGGAGTATTGCGCAAACCGGGAGTTCCGTTTCGCTCCGAAAGCACCCAATTTAATCCGGAGTTATTGTCTTTATTGGGGTTTGTTAGTTCGAGCGACCAAAGTTCGTCGAAAGTGTAAGTTTGCCATGGATCGGAATTCCAATAGTTTACCTCATCAATCAGCTGGCCGGTTCCTGAATACAATTTAACGGCATCGACCGTGTTTGACAATCCAAAATTAAAGGCAAACGGTTCGTGCAGGTTTACAATGCTTCCGAAAACAGCTTTAAACTTTTCCAGATCGTTGGCAATAACCACGTATCCATTGGCTTTGAGTATGGTATTGGCTGCGAAAATAAACTGATGATCCGGATTCGAATCTGTCAGCTTCCAACCAGAAATATCAACGTCAAAAGCACCCTTGTTGGTAAGTTCTATCCAGTCGCCCGGATCGGCGGTGGCATTGTTGTTAAAGCTGATTTCGTTGATCACAATATTTTCGTAGTGACTGCCATCGCTTTCGAATACCGCTGTTATTTTCATTTGAGCCTTTGGAGCGAGGGTGATGGTAACAGAACTGCTGTTACCGGTAACACCTTCCCATTTCAGAAACCGGAACCCGGCTTTTGGCGTGGCTGTAAGCGCAATTGGAACCTCCTGAAAATAAGAGCCGTTCCATGGAAATTTAGTCAGTTTTAATGAATTTAACTGAACAGAACCGGCCAAAGAATCAGCAAGTACCTCAATATGCTGAGGAATTTGAAACTTAAATTTCTGCTGAAGGTGGGTAAACATATAATATGGCCTGTCGGTTGCAAAATTTTTCATTACCTGAACATTCGAAAGCCAGCCACTTTTTGATCCGCCATTCCATTTGTACAAATGACTGGAAATTTCGTCAGTGATCGCATCCCTTTTCAGATCAATGGCCTTGTGTACCCGCTCAGATAAAAATGTTGAATTCATCAAATCTGCAAAACGGGTTACAAACTGATTTCGGAATCCGATATTTTCGAGCATCTTGCGCAACATCAGCGTTGACCATGGCAGATTATGCCACTCGGTGCCATTGGTAGCGGTAACAATCTCGATCGAGTTTTGGCTGGCAGGCCTATTCCAGATGCCCATGCCAAAATCGGTGTCAAACATGATCCAGCGCCAGCGACTTTCCGAAGCAGTAGTTTTCCAGTATTTAATGTTGTTTCCGGGCCAGTCGTGGTTTGCATAAAAAATCTGGGAAGCGGTATAGTCAATGTAATTGCCAAGTTCAATTTTCGAAACCACCTGATCGTAATTCGCCTGTACGCTCAAATTATTACTGCCAATAAACGAATACAGGTTCAACCATTCATCGGGACTGCCATTTATGGCTACACCATTGTTTTCCATCAATATAACTTCATCAGGATCGACATCATGATTGGCTGCGATAAAATGCTCGTTGATTTTTTCGCGTATGTTAAGAATCCCCCAATATTCGCCATTCAGGAAAATGGTTGCCGGGCGGAAAGTCTGCTGGTCAACATCCAACCCGAGGGTAAGGCCTGTCATCAAACCATCGCGGAACATTGTATTGTTCCAGTCGTTCCCGGAGTTACGTAAAACAAGGTTTTTAAACTCATTAAAAGGCCTTTCCTGAAAAATTTTATATTTCATTTCATCCGAACCGTAAGCTTTGCGGCAATAGAAAGCCATCGACTTCTGCGCATTGGCCCGCGACCAGTTTCCGTAAATTTTCACTCCTGCATCTACGTCGATCACCTTGTTTCCGTTTGTTTCCATCAGTTCAAAATGAGCGGCTTTT
>JAUYTA010000475.1 GCA_030695265.1 Bacteroidota bacterium | reverse complement strand
AGCGCAAAATTACTGTCGTCGAAGGTTTTCAATGGTTTTTGTAAGAACTCCTTTGCTCTCATTCACCATATTTACAAATTCATTCTCAGTTTGTTCGGGATAATGTGTTTTGATCCTTTCCTTAATTTCGGTAATCGCTTTTTCTTTTACCTGAATCTGATTCAATTCTTCTGGTGTTTGAATTTCTTTCCTGGTAATCATTCCTCTGATTACAGCATGAACAGCCACTTTCACAATGTGTTGATGTTCTGCTTTTTTGCGAATATCATCATCCTTTATCTGAGCTATCTTCTTCTGTTCGGTCTCTAATTCAACAATATCATTCGTTTTTGATTCCACGATTTCCTTGCTTGAATTCAAATCCGATCTGGTCAGTTTAATTTTACCAATCGAATACAAAATTGAACTTTTATCGTTTGCCGCATCAACAACCTCCTGAAACTTATCGTGCATCATGATTGAAAGCATATCCACTTTCTCAACGCCAGTCCGCTTTCCGCCAAAAGGCAGACGCAAACCCCTGCCAATCGTTTGTTCTATCAGCGTCAAAGCGTTGGATGCCCTTAACGGAACGATGGTATATAAATTCGAAACGTCCCAACCTTCCTTCAGCATATCAACATGGATTACAATCTCAATTTTGTTATCCGGCTTTTCAAGTGTCAGCAATTGGGTGACTTGTTCTTCTGACTTACTTGTAGAATCTATTTGGATGGTTTTATTCCTGAATTCTCCTTCGTAAAACTCCTCAGAGGTAACATAGTCATAAATGTATTTGGCGTGGGTTGTGTCTTTACAGGAAACAAGAATGGTTGGTTTTACCGGATTCAAATCATTATCTGCCGCATAGTTCTGAATGGCTATTTTTGTGTCGCGGTGCATTTGTATGGCATCCTGCAATTTAAGTTTTTCAATCGCGTCATCCTTCATCCCTGTAAAATTGGTATCGGCACGGGTAACAACAGCCGGATTCTTGATGTACTTGCGATCTTGCAAGGCATCGGCAAGGCCATATTCGTAAACCACATTTTTAAATCGCTGATTGGTTTTGGCATCAATGGGTGTGGCAGTTAATTCAATTCCAAGAACAGGATTCAGTTCGTTCAAGGTTTCCATACCACGTTCGCCGCGGTAACGGTGCGATTCGTCCATGATGATGACTAAATCCGTCAGGTTGACGAGATAGTTGTAATAGCTGTCGCCTATCGTTTCGCGAAACCTTTTAATCCGGGGTGGTAATGTTCTTCCTTCTTTGGTGGTGGTTTTCACATCGGCATTGATTTTACCTATGTTGAACATGTTGATTTGTATCGAATCATCCGTAGCCCTTATTCCTTTGGTATCGTAATCTTCGCCGGTTATAATAACCGCATTGTTGGAGATTTCGGGCAAGCCTTTGAAAACATATTTCTCAGCCCCCTTATTGCCAAAATCATCTTTTAATTTGTTGTAAATGGTAATGTTTGGCGACAGAATAAAAAAGTTTTTTATCCCTTTTTCTTTGACCAACCAGGTAACAAAAGCACCCATTAACCGGGTTTTACCAATACCTGTGGCAATCGAAAAACAAACAGAAGGAAAACTCCGCTCAAATTCCTCAAATAACTGATAGTCCTCTTTTACACGGCTTTCTTTTGTGGCAAGTTCATGATCGCCTAAAAGTTCATTTTTGGTGATCAGGTTTTCCAACACTTCCAAACTTTGTTTAAGCGGTTCCCTTAAACTCATGGTGTTACTTAAAAATTCAGTGCTTTTGCTCATGGTGGGTGCTTATTTGCGCGGAGTTAGTTTAGGCATTTAAGGTGTTATTATCCGACTTTTTGATTGATTTACTGGTTTCTTTTGTGTTGAGTACATTCAGCTGGTAATCGGCAATCTGGCACAATTGTTTAAAACGACCTGTCTTTTCTATATCTTGAAGAATAAGCACCGAATTCATGCTTTCAATGTTCGACAAAACGGTGAGTTCGTTAATGCTTGCCATGTCGCGGATATTGAGGTTTTTGGCTACCAATTCAGGATTGGCATCCCGCCAGTCTTTGGCTGTGCAACCAAATAGTGCCACATTTAACAAATCTGCTTCTTCAGCATAAACCAGCCATTCGTTGTTTTTACTGTAGTTTTTCTTTGGCAGGATTTGTTTTTGTACCGCATCGGTTTGCAGATGATAATTGGTTTTGCTTAGCAGTCTTTTTACATTCCATTCCAATTTTAACCGGTCGGTTTCATCTGCCTTAAGTCGTTGATATTCTTTGATTAAGTAATATTTAAACTGAGGAGAAATCCAAGAGCCAAATTCAAATGCAATATCTTTGTGGGCATATGTACCGCCTCCATACCTGCCGGTTTTTGAAATAATTCCTATCGCTTTTGTTTTTTCAATCCATTGCTTTGCCGATAATACAAAACCATTGCTTCCACTTTCATTTTTAATGTTACTGAATTCAGTAACATTAAAAAGTGGATTATTCAGCCGCTCCCACAATCCCATAAATTCTACGGTGTATCTTGTACTAAGCCAATGCGATATGACCAAGCCCGTTGTTTCCGCATTTTTGAATTTTGCCATATCAGTGAGAGATATATAATCATCCTGTTTTTGTGTCAAAATAACAATTTCAAAATTTTCAACACTAATTTTTTGAGATTTGCTCATTACTCTTTCGTTTTATTGATTCATTCCAATTGTAATATTCTTACATCACCAGTTAATCAAGCTTTATTTTAAAAAGCATCGAATTCAATGCTTTTGCTGAATCTATTTTTCTCCCTTTGCATTCCTCGGTTACTTCTTTGTGCTTAAGTTTTTCGTTATTTCAATGAATATTTAAAACAATAATTTCGATTGGGTCGGATCTTCCTTTTTAATCTTTGCCGGACTTGGTTTTATTTCAGGGCTGATGTATGAAGGCACAAATGCTGGCTGGTCTGGATCGGCTGGCATGTTGATAATGTTTGTTTCGGTGCAATAATCTTCCTTCTCAAATTCACATTTGCCCAAAATGGCATCAGGTATTTTCCTGATTTCGATACGTGTGCTGATTTCTTCGCATTCCTCTTTATAAGCAACGCAGCAAATCCGCAAACTTTCTTCGGGTTTCATTTCACTCAAAATCTGTTCAAGCACATCAGGAGTGATTGTGTTGGTGGTGGTAAAGATGAAATGATGTTCGGTAGCATATCCTTGTTTCCAAACGACCGTTTCGCTGGGGCAAAAGGTAAACCCTTCGTGGCGTGCCATGGCCGCGGCCAGCAATTGCACATTGTAATTGGGATTGATGACCCATTGGTTGTATTTGTCTTTATTGAGCAAGCTTGGAGCCAAACCGTAAAACTTAAAACCTCCGCCACCTTTCCATTCCAGCGCTTTGGAAATACCGCCCTGGTCGGTTCCATCACAAACCACTTTTAGGCGCGGCAAACAATGAGTGTTGCAATGCTCGCCCAATTCAATCCCAATCCATTTACGCCCCATCTTATGGGCTACGGCTGCGGTTGTTCCTGAACCCAAAAATGAATCAAGTACAAAATCTCCTTCATTGGATGCTAATTGAATAATTCGTTGAATTAGTCTTTCAGGTTTTGGAGTAGTGAAAACATTATCATTATCAAACGCTTTTATTTCCTTTTTTGCTTCCTGATTATCTCCAACTTCTGTTCTATTCCAGATTGTTTTTGATACAGAACCTTGTTTGACTTCAGTTAGAAATTTTTTTACAGAAGGTACATTATTTCCTGATTCGCCAAACCAAATTCGATTATCTGCCACAAGCTCATCAAAACGCTCTTTAGATGTAACCCAACATCTACTTTGGGGTGGATTTACAATACGACCAGATGGAAGTACAACAGGATAATCAGAATTTTTTGAATATGTTTTAACTGAGAAATCTGCGGGTTTCCATGATCCTCTTTCATCGTTATCTGGATTTTTATACCGGTTATCCATTTCCTCAGTTCGAGGCAACAAGCAAGGTCGCCAAATTTCTTTGTTTTTTGCATAAACCAGAATGTGGTCGTGACTATCCGAAAGCCATTTGGCATCGTTTTGAGGTGAATATTTCTTTTCCCAGATTACATTGCTGACAAAATTTTTTCTGCCGAAAAGTTCATCGCAAAACACCTTCAAATAGTGGCATTCATCGTCGTCAATCGAAATCCACATGCTACCTTCGTTGGCCAACAGTTTATACAGTATCTCCAATCGTGGTTTCATCAAATTGAGCCACATGCTGTGTTCCAAACCATCGTCGTAATGTTCAAAAGCGTTTCCGGTATTGTAAGGCGGGTCAATATAAATGCACTTTATTTTGCCGGCAATATTTTGTTCAAGCGCTTTAAGAGCCAGTAGATTATCGGCATGGATGAGCATGTTTTCCGTGTCGGTTTCGCCATACGATTTTTCGGGGTCTTCAATCAATACCCGGGGTTCGGGTTTTACTTCGAGGTCTTTACCAGGCCAGCCAAGTTCCAGCTTATTGTATTTACTATTCATTCAAGGGTCTCAATGGTTCAGACCAAAAATAGTATATTTAATTATAATATTCATCATCGCCCTAAAAACAAAACTCATCAACCATAATTGGTTCGATGGGCTTCTTCCGACTCCGGTTGGTTTCATTTTTACCTCGGCATTGAGGTTCCCGTCCCTGATTTGTTTCATTTTTTTTCAGTGGGTTTCATTTTTACACCGGCAGAGAGTTTCACCAAAAACGGCAGTTTCCAACGAATAAGATCCATGGTCTGAAGAACATTCAATGAGATCTTCTTTTACCTTGTTTGAATGTCATAAATATTACACGTTTAGAACGATTTGTAATTGTAACTTCTTCAGTGGATAAGAGAACAATGATTATATTTACAGGTCAAGGAGATCAACCAGTCTAAACACAAACAAAAAAAGCCAGGATGATAAAATATCTATTTTCAGCAATGACTGCTCTGATTTTGAGCTTCTTTTTTGTTGCCACTTCTGCCTTTGCACAAAAAGAATCGATTGTTTATATTGGTACAAACGGAAAGCTGACCACCCTTGATCAGGCGATCTTCATGCAGAAAACACTCAAAAAGTCATCCAAAGTCACTACTGTCCTAACCTATCAGTTAACTGATGCAAAATGGACGAAACTCTACACCGAAAAATATAAAACACTGAATGATTCGACCTTCCAGATCAACGGAAACCGCGAAAACTATAAAGGAACTACTTTCCGTACATTCACAAAGCAAGCCGATGGATCATTCAAATTCAGGGATGTGGCAAAAGACCAGCTTTTGAGATCAGGATCTGCGAAATCGGTTGTTCCATTGCTGGTGCATGGTCAGGTAACCGAATACTATATGGGAGGAAATAAAAAGTCGGTTTCAGAATACAATGAAAATGAGCTGGTATCGAACGAAAACTGGAGAGAAAATGGAGATAAATACATCGATACTATTTTTTATTCCGTCGATTCAGATCCTACATTTAATCCGGGAATAAAAGTGATGCATCAGCATATCCTGAAAGGGTTCAAAGATGCAGGCATTGATATTTCTGCTATCTCAGGTTCGCTCATCCTTGGTTTTGTGGTGATGGAAAACGGCACCATCGACGGCATAAAAATCATCAAAGGTTTGGCACCAAATATTAACAGTATTGCGTTCGAATCTTTTGCCACCCTCCAGGGAAGCTGGACACCTGCAAAACTCAACAACAAAACAGTTCGCTATTTTCAGATCTTCCCGATCAACTTCATTTACAAGCAACAATCATTTGAGTTTGCTGAGCTTGGCAAGGGCGGTATCCTGCACTGGGGGGCCTATTAGTTTCTTGTTTATAGCATGATTCCGAGGTACCGGTCATAAGCTGCATCCCAATCAAGTTCTGTTGACGGGATAAATTTCACCATTCCAAATGAGTTCGCAATGATCTCCCTGATTTCTTTCACCGAACCAACATAACCGAGCGCTTTTGCCTGAATCAGGACATTTCCGATTGCAGTTGCCTCTGTCGGGCCTGCAACGACCAGCAAGCCGGTTGCATCTGCAGTCAACTGATTCAGAAAATGATTGTTTGCCCCTCCGCCAATAATATGTATAATTTCAATCGGCTGATCGGAAACTTCGCGGATTTGTTCGAGTGTGTAACGGTATTTCAAGGCCAGACTGTCGTAAATACAGCGAATTGTTTCACCATGGTTTTGCGGTGTTCCCTGCGCGGTCTGATAACAAAAATCCCTGACAGCCTGAACCATATTTCTCGGATTCAGAAACATGGAATCATCAGGATTGATCAGAAACTTAAAAGGTTCCGATCCACGCGCCAGCTCTACCATTTCAGGCCAGGCATATACGGTTCCCTCTTCCGACCAAATGCGTTGAACTTCCTGTATCAACCACATTCCCATGATGTTTTTCAGGAAACGGGTGGTTCCGTCAATGCCACCTTCGTTGGTGAAATTCATTTCGCGGATCTTATCTGAAATGAGCGGTTGCTGACTTTCGATACCCATCAGCGACCAGGTTCCGGAGCTGATGTAGGCAAAATTATTCAGGGTACTTGGCACCGAAACAATGGCAGAACCGGTATCGTGACCAGCCACCGCAATTACAGGAACTGATTTGCTGCCGGTTTCACGGGCAACCTCTTCTTTAATCTTTCCGATAATGGTTCCGGGAAGAATAATGTCCTCCAAAATATTGGTTGGAATCCCAACTTTCTCCAGCAATTCGTAATTCCAGTCGCAGGTTCCGGGCACAATCATCTGACTGGTGCTTGCAATGGAAAATTCGCTCTTTTTTACTCCTGAAAAAAGGTAATTCAGCGCGTCGGGCATAAAAAGAATTGAATCGGTGATTTCGAGCAGCGAGGATTGGTCTTTCACCATCGAGAACAACTGGAACAAACTATTGAACTGCATAAACTGGATGCCGGTTTGGGCATAAACCTCTTCCTTCGGAACAAACTTAAATAAATCGTCCATGGAAGTATTGGTGCGCGAATCGCGGTAGGCAAAAGGAAGTGAAAGAATCAATCCTTCTTTGGTAAGATGCACAAAATCAACACCCCAGGTATCTACTCCGATTGATTCAGGCTGAATACCATACTCTTTGATACACATTTTCAAACCGGTCTTCAATTCGTTGAACAAACTGAAAATATTCCAGAAATAGTGACCGTTGATCAACTGCATTTGATTCGTAAAACGATGAACTTCTGTCAGTTCAAGTTTACCATCTACCAAAATTCCAAGAATTGCACGTCCGCTTGAAGCGCCAAGATCAAAGGCTAAAAAATATTTTCTGTTCATCGTTTCAGGTTTATTTAAATTCAATTCAAACAAAGAAAACAAAATTCAAGGTAAGTGGTATCCTGTGCAATCCTGAAAAAACAATTCGGCAATACCCAAAACTACAACTTAACTTTCTGCCCCAATCTTCCACTAGCTTCCTCTATCCTTTTCAATCTTCTCAATCTTTTCAATCTTTTCAATCTTCCCCAATCTTTTCAATCCTTTCAATCTTTTCAATCCTTTTCAATCTTTTTCAATCTTCCCAATCTTCCCAAATCTTCCCAAAGTGTTTATCTGCAAACTGAATATACTGCTGCCAGTCGTAAAGTGTCAGGTCGTGCTTTCCGGAGCGGATATGATACCCAATGTTTCCCATTACCGGTTGGTTCACTTCAGGCATTTCCTTTGCCGGAAGTCCTTCCACACCGAGCAATTCATATACAGCTGACGCATATTTTGCGGCTAGAAATTCACCCCTCGGATCGGCCCATTTATCGCCTTCGGCACTTGCAACATACAACGGCCGCGGAGCAATCTGGGCAAGCAACATGTGCTGATCAACCGGAAGCAGATCTTCATTGTCATTGTATTTCAGAAAATTATCGCAAAACCAATGCGGAAAAGAAGTATTGATGATCTGGACTGTTTCGCCAAATTTCCGGCGTGAAAGAGCAGCCCCACCACAACCAGACTCATTGGAAATGACCATTGCAAAACGCGGATCGGTCGCACCAGCCCATAATGCAGCTTTGCCCAGTCGGGAATGCCCCAGCACTGCCACTTTTTTCGCATCAACCAAAGGTTCCTGCTCCAGATAATCCATTACTTTACTCAAGCCCCACGCCCATGCGGCAACCGATCCCCACTCGTTGTGCTTTGGATTTAATTGATTTTCCTGATAAAAAAACGGATGAATTCCATCTGAGAAGTCGTTTTTATCGGGGTCGATATCGCCGTAATAAATGGTAACCAGTCCATATCCGGCTTTGATGATCTCCTCAACCGGCCAGCTATCTTCATCTGAAGCCCTCGATTGTTCGGTAACCTGATTGTTAATAATCCCGATGGAAGGATTGTTATTTACCCAGGAATCTGTCAACCGGATTGCAGGATCGTTTATAACTGTATGATTGCCGGTAAAATTATACCCTACGAAAATAGGTACATTTTCCTTGTCTTTTGGCAGATACATCAGCACATTCACTTCCAGATGATGTTCATTTTTATTAAAAAACAGGGAAAGCTGTTTACGGTAAGCCAAACCATTTAATGCATTGTCAGAGCTTTCCCAAGCCTTTATTTCTGAAATCCCCAATTCACCGGGAACTTTTCCGTAAACCTCGTTGGTAAAAAGTTCAAGAATTTCAGGCCTTTGTTTTTTTAACCAGACTTTTTCAGATTTAACCTTTCGTCCATTAAAACGGGTTAAAACATCAGGCAATTTATACTCCGAAATTTTTGATTCTTCATAATTAACGTTTTCTCGCTGTGCATTTGCATATCCTGACAGCAGGAAAGAAAAAAGCAGTAAAAGAGTAAAATTCTTCATGGTTTGGTTAAAAAGAGGTTAGAGCATAAAGATAAAAATCTTTAGTGATTATTCTGATGAAACGACCATGAGAAAATCTATCTCACACAGTATATAAACTACTCGAAAATAGCTCCATTAATTTCAAGAAAAAACTTTTGGCAGCAAAAAGTTGTCCGAATAAAATTAAAAAACCTCTGTAAATTTATCATTTACAGAGGTTTAATTTTTGTAGTACGTGACCCCGGCAAGAGTCGAACCTGCAACCTTCTGATCCGTAGTCAGATGCTCTATCCATTAAGCTAC
Source organism: Bacteroidota bacterium (assembly GCA_030695265.1). GTDB lineage: Bacteria > Bacteroidota > Bacteroidia > Bacteroidales > Prolixibacteraceae > Aquipluma. Next base: position 2,046 of record JAUYTA010000475.1, on the reverse strand, counting down.
GGGGCCATTCTAAAAGCGATGCAAAGATAAAACTTATCAGAACAAAAACAACCTGTCACAAACAGTTTTTTACTTATTCGTACTTGTTCATCTTGTCTTCAATAAGAACGTCCTGATTATAACGAGTTTGTATTTTAACATTTGTAATCATTTCTTCAGCGCCAAAGGCATAAACCACTTCATGAACCTCTTTCAGCAGGGTCATTATCTCATCGTAATGGCCTTCTACAACCGTTTCAAACGGACAAACCTGGTATTTCAGTCCTGATTTTTGTATTACTTCAATCGCTCTGTCCACCAATTCATACGTCCCTATTTTTGCAGATCTTGGTAAAACCTGAATAGCTACATTTATCAATTTGTCTGTCATAACTTAATTCTCATTGTTTCCGGTTTATAAAATGTTTGATTTCATCAATATTCATTCTTTTTACATTGGTAATAATAATGTCCTGACGAACAAAATCGCCAAACTGATTACATTCGTTTATTACATTGAGAAACAAGCCCTGCAAGTCAGATTTTACAGGCAGTAGCATTACAGCAACAGCCAGATTCCCTTCAAATTTCATTTCTTCGAGCTCACCGTCATTCTTGTCAACGGCAAATTCAAGCTCATTCTTTAACAGTTTTTGTTGTATAGGTGAATATTCAACATTGTTTTCGCGACCAATCAGTACCACAAAATACCGCAATTTCTGCCCCTTTCCACCTAAACCAGTCGATATATATACCTGTTGTTCGTCCATCAGCGAACTTTGAATTACCATACGACTTTCCTGAAGCGCCAGTATACCCCATGCCCGCAATTCAGGATCAGGATTTTTTGAATATTTTTCAATTGTCCTGAAAGCTTCCACTTTCTCCTGCGAGGCAAGCAAAACCAATAAATTCTTTTTTTCATCCAAAGGAACATCAGGATCAAACAAATCGGCCTGATGCTGAAGTATAGTTTCGGACGAAAAATTAGTTTTCAGGTCGCGTCCATAATTAAAATACTCCATCTGAAGCTCAATATCAATCTGTTCTTCCAAAACACTGAAATTTTCAGGCAAAGATGAAATTGCTTCCTGTATTCTCTTATATATGTTATCGTCTTCCATAAAATTGTTTTCAGGTTCAACAAATGTAATTTAATCAAATTTGATTTATCAACAAAAAGCTATTTTTTCAACATTTTGTAAAAACTTGGATATCTTTGCCGCGTTATTCTTATTTGGTTTAAATTAGCATAGTATCTGAAACGGTTATTGTGAGACTTTCTGAAGTAAAAAATAAAGAGACTGTAATTATTACAAAAGTTCTGGGGCATGGTTCTTTTCGCAAAAGGATTACCGAAATGGGATTTGTAAAAGGAAAAGAAGTGACCGTAATAAAAAATGCCCCTTTCAACGGACCAATTGAGTATAAGATACTTGACTACAACATTACCCTCCGCCGCACTGAAGCCAATTTGATTGAAGTGGTAAGTCAAACTGATGCACTCTCACAATTTACGCAAAACTACGAAGGGGTAATTGACCTTGAGAAGCTCAAAGTATCGGTAAAAGAAAAAGAAACAACAATTAATATTGCTTTGGTTGGAAATCCAAATTGCGGCAAAACAACCTTGTTTAATTTTCTCTCCGGATCAAAAGAGCATGTTGGAAATTACAGCGGAGTAACTGTTGACGCGAAAAAAGCTACTTTCACTCAAAACGGGTATAACTTTAATATTTTCGACTTACCCGGCACTTACTCTCTGACAGCCTATTCACCCGAAGAAATTTATGTCAGGAATTTCATTATGAACGAAACTCCTGATATTGTGATCAATGTGATTGATTCGTCCAACATGGAACGAAATCTTTTCCTTACAACGCAACTAATCGACATGGACATCAAAGTGATTATTGCTTTGAACATGTACGATGAGCTATTAAAAAGCAAGGTGAAGTTTGATTATCAGAGCCTTGGCAAATTAATGGGAATACCGATTATTCCTACTATAAGCTCTAAAGGAACAGGGATTACTGAACTTCTGCATAAAATCGTTGAAGTGTATGA
>JAUYTA010000474.1 GCA_030695265.1 Bacteroidota bacterium | reverse complement strand
GGTGATCAATCCCTGCAAGCCTGCTTCAAAATCTTTCCTTGCTTCGGCATTTTGCGGCTCTTTCAGCCAGAAAAATACATGATGAACAAAGATGTTTTTCATTGGTGGCTGACTGGCACAAGCGCTCCCTGTAAGTGTGATAAAACTTGCTGCGACCATACCGCCAGCAATTTTAGTAACAAAATTTCTTCTGGATTCCATTTTTAAAAAGTTTTTACAACTTGTCTGAGTTGAACAAGCCGGGTTAAAAGTCCTTCGAGTAAATCAATTTGTAACATGTTTGCCCCGTCAGATTTTGCATTGGCGGGGTCAGGGTGTGTTTCAATGAAAATTCCATCAACTCCAACCGCAATGCCTGCACGGGCAATGGTTTCAATCAGTTGTGGCTGTCCGCCGGTTACGCCGCTCGATTGGTTAGGCTGTTGCAGGGAATGGGTAATATCGAGAATTACCGGGCAATTATTTTTCTGCATTTCAGGAATTCCACGGTAATCAACTATCAAATCGTAGTATCCGAATGTTGAGCCGCGTTCAGTTAAAAAAACATTGTTATTGCCGCTTTCGCGGACTTTTGCCACTGCAAATTTCATGGCTTCGGCCGATAAAAACTGACCTTTTTTAATGTTCACCGCTTTGCCGGTTTCGGCAGCTGCCACCAGAATGTCTGTTTGCCTGCAAAGGAATGCCGGAATCTGCAACATGTCAACATATTCGGCTGCCATTGCTGCTTCGGGTGCTGTGTGGATATCGGTAACGGTGGGTATATTAAAAGTTTCGGATACTTTTCGCAGTATTTTTAATGCTTTTTCATCGCCAATTCCGGCAAACGAATCAAGACGCGAGCGGTTTGCCTTGCGGTACGAACCTTTGAAAATGTATGGAATCTGTAGTTTGTTGGTTATTTCAACAATTCGTTCAGCAATTTCCATGGCCATTTGTTCGCCTTCAATGGCGCAAGGCCCGGCCAACAGCAGAAAATTTGAGTTTTCGAATTTAAGTTTTGGGATCATTCTAATTTATTTTTTACGAAGATAAACTAAAAGTTACTTACCAGATGGTTCTAATCCTGAAATCGTTTAAATTTACCGGTAATTATGACTAAAAAATTGATTCAGCAAAACGACATTGTTGTAAAAAGCTGGGCGCAGCTTTGTGAAGAAGTTTATCACGATTCGTGGAAGCCCGAAATGGGTAGATACCGCTCTGATTATGCTTTCAGGGGATTATCGGACATGAATTATGAATTGAAGAACAGTTTTCTTCGGAATTGCGGTGACAAGCCGGATCTGGAATACCATCTGCTTCGTAATTTCCGCAAATATTCAATCACCCCCGATCCGCAGTTAACCAGCACTTTTTGGCGGGCGCTGGTACTTGCCCAGCATCATGGTTTACCAACAAGGCTAATCGACTGGACTTATTCACCTTTCACCGCGATGCACTTCGCAACTGCCAATACCGAAAAATATGACACCGACGGAGTGATCTGGAAAGTTGATTTTGTAAAAGTGAACCAACTTGTGCCTACTCCTTTAAGCAATGGTTTGGAGGAAGAAAAATGCAACGCGTTTACAGTTGAAATGCTCGAAAAGATTGTTTCGCTGGGTTATTTTGACCGGTTGTTCACTGAGGATCAGGTGCTTTTTTTTGAACCTCCATCCATCGATGAACGTATTGTGAACCAATTTGCATTGTTCTCGGTAATGAACAATCCTACCTCAGTTTTGGACGAATGGCTAATTCAGCGACCAGATACCTACCGGCGGATTATAATTCCGAAAGAATTGAAACTTGAAGTAAGGGACAAACTTGACCAGGCCAATATTACTGAACGTGTGCTGTTTCCGGGGCTCGACGGACTTGCTAAATGGCTGAAACGCCATTACACGCCTGTGGAATAATATAGGATTTATTTAAGCGGCAAAATCCGGATAAAACCTCCTGCGGGGATTGATAACCCGATGGAATTTTTTCCCTTGGTTTTCAAAATTCCTTTTTCAGTGCTGATCCCAACGCAATTAAATGTTTCAAAGTGATACTCCAGCCCGGATTTTCCTGACAGCAGTTTAATTTCTAAAGAGGCTTTTGAATTGATAATATCCATGGGCTTATTCAGTTCAACCGGCAAATTAATTGTATAATCCTCGTAAACCGTATAAATGATTTTTTGATCGTTTTCTACCTTCACTACCGGATAAAAACGCGAAACCTGCATGGGTTCAAACGAGCCTTCAAAAAGTACCTTGTAGTTTTTTCTCCAGTAATCAAGCCAAAACCTGATTGTTTGTTTTACATCCTGTGGTAAAGTAGCTACATAAAAGGAAAGGTAAGGATTTCCAAAAAGTACAGATTGAATTTTCAGGGCAACCTCTGTTGGTTTTTCTCTTGGATTTATGGCCACCACTTCCATAAACGGAGTATATTTCCCATATAGCAAACGGTTATTTACCATTTTTTCGCGCACCACCTGAGTCTTTTCAACACCAACAAAACCGGTTAAGAAATTCTGGTAACTGGCCAGGTTCGGGCCAACGATCGAAAATTTCTGCCCCAAAAATATATTCGGATTAATTGATTTTAACCGGGCTTCCATGTCGGCATAAAGCGTATCAACAGCCAGGTCAATCGCGACAAAATCACGGCCTTTGTCATCTTCAATCAAAGCGCCTTCCTGAGGGTAAAATCCTTTCAGGAAATCGAACCAGTATCCATCAAAATGCCATTCCGACAAGAAATTGGCATAGGTGCTTACCAAATGTTTTCTTACTTCAGGATATCGCGGATCGAGCACATACATTTGCCTTGGAGCGCGGTAGCGTATGTATTTCCCTTCAAATTTTTTCAGCACAACCGGATTTCCGCCTATAAACGGAAGTGAATACCATAAATACAGGGGCAATCCCATCTCAACACATTTTTGCCTGAACAAATTCATTGTTTCATGGCTATTCTGTTCATACGAATAGGTGGTATCGATTTTCATATTTACCAAAGCCTGCCATCCATCATCAACCAGCACCGATCTGAAATTGAAAGTTTTAAGCGAATCGAGTTCTTTGGTGATGTTTTCGAGCGGAATATTCCGGTGCATCGGATACCA
>JAUYTA010000459.1 GCA_030695265.1 Bacteroidota bacterium | reverse complement strand
ACAAAAAGCCTCTTCCATGATTCTGAGCCTTCGCCGGAAAGAAAAACTAAAGGTTCGTCAACCTCTGGCAATAATCATGGTTCCGGTGCTTTCCAAAGATTTTCAGGAAAAATTTGATGCAGTTAAAAACATTATTCTTTCTGAAGTAAACGTTAAAGAAGTTGAATATCTGACCGATGCCGCTGGTATTATCAGAAAAAAGATAAAGGCTAATTTCAAAACACTCGGGCCAAAACACGGCAAACTGATGAAACAAATTTCAGGAGAGATTGCCGGATTTAGCCAGTTAGATATCAGTAATCTTGAAAAAACAGGAAGCCATGATTTAAATATCAATGGTGAGACTGTTTCATTGAGTTTGGAAGATGTTGAAATTCAAACCGAAGATGTGCCCGGTTGGCTGGTGGCCAGTGAGGGTGGTTTGACCATTGCTCTGGACATCAATCTGACCGAAGAATTGAAACAGGAGGGAATTGCACGGGAGTTCATCAACAAAATTCAAAATATACGCAAAGACAGCGATTTTGAAGTTACCGACCGGATCGTATTGAAAATCCAGAAGAACGAAAAATTCAACCTTGCTGTCGAGAAATTCCGCGATTACATCAGCAATCAAACACTTGCCAATGAATTGGTTCTGGTTGATCTGATCAATCAATCCTCTTCGCACACAGTTGAAATTGACACTGATCTGGAAGCAGTTGTTCTGGTGGAAAAATATTCCTGAAATAGAATCGGTTTTTGGATGATATTAGGACTGCATGAATTAGAATTATTTTTATACTTTTAGCACCTGAGCCGGAAAGATGATTAACTTTAATCGGCTCAAAAAAAATTAAAGCTTTAACGTTATGAGTGAAAAAAACAGATATTCGGACGATGAGTTACAGGAATTTAAAGCACTGATTCTTGATAAACTCGAAAAAGCACAAAAGGACTACGTAATGTACAAAAGCTCCATAACCCAGAGCGATGGGAATGACACGCAGGATACATCACCGACATTTAAGGTTCTTGAAGAAGGTGCAGCCACCTTGTCGAAGGAGGAAGCAGGTAAATTGGCCCAACGCCAGCAGAAATTTATACAGTATTTGCAGGCAGCTTTGGTACGTATCGAGAAC
>JAUYTA010000457.1 GCA_030695265.1 Bacteroidota bacterium | reverse complement strand
TCAAAAAGGTGGCTTTTGATATTGAGTACATGAAATTCAATACCGGAATTTCAGCAGTGATGGTGTTCAATAACCTTGCAATGACAAAGGGGAAAGTGTGCAAACAAACGGCTGAAACCTTTGCCAAAATACTGTCGCCTTATGCGCCTCATTTTGCCGAAGAGTTGTGGCAAATGTATGGTCACCCTGAGACTTTGGCCTACGAGCCATGGCCAGCGTTTGATCCTGCCATGCTGACCGAAGAAGTGTTTGAATACCCGGTTTCGTTTAATGGGAAAGTGCGTTTCAAACTTGAATTGCCGCTTGGAATACCAGTTTCAGAAATTGAAAAGGCTGTTTTGGCACACGAGACTTCGATCAAATGGCTCGAAGGCAAAACACCGAAAAAGGTAATTGTTGTTCCGAATAAAATCGTGAACGTGGTGATATAAATTCAAGGCAAAACTAATTTCAGACCAGATTTATTATCTTTGAAAGCAGGAAACAAACAGAATTATACATTAAAATATTTTTCTATGAGTTACACAATAAAAATTACGAAAGATAAAAAGGAAGCTGGTAAGATTATCGAGCAGATTGAAAAACTGTTCAGTAATAGCCCATTTGTTAGCATTTATGAAGATGAAACCGGACTTTCAGATGAAATGGAACAAGAATTGGAAAGACGATATCAGCATGTACTAAAAAATCCACATGAAGGGAAAAGTTGGGGCGAAGTTAAAAATGGACTTTTAAACCGTTAAAAAGTCGATACGGTTTAATTCTAATTATAATTTTCATTTTTCTCCATAAAATTTCTTCTTAAGTGAAACAATATCGATTGATAATCAATGTCGATGCAGAGGCTGATTTGAAGATAGCTTCCGATTGGTATGCTTCTCAAAAAGAAGGTCTGGATCAGGATTTTATTCAGGAAATTGAAAAATCCATTTATCGGATTCAAGATAATCCTAAGCAATTTGCATACATAAAAAAGCAAATCCGAATGTCAATTGTTAAACGTTTTCCGTATGGAATTTACTTTTACAATACAGCCGAAATCATCAATGTTTTTGCTATTTTCCATTTCAGCAGAAATCCCAAAGTTTTACAGAAACGGTTAAAGACGACAATCAAGAAGAAATACGATTTATAGAAATATATAAAGCACAGTATGATAGTTATAAGGATTGAAAGGGAGGTTCAGTCTCATCTTGATTTGACACCGAATGAACAAATGCAATCCAAATAGCTTTAAAAAATATAAACACATAGGCACATAGAAATCATAGTTTTTATTTTCTATGTGAACTATGTGTCTATGTGGTTTAAAAACAAACATATCCATTTCATCGTATCCATTTCATTCGACTCCGCTGTTTTCATGACTGATGGGTGCGAAAACGAATGATCAATCGTTTGCAGTAATCTTCCTTTTTAAATAGATAAATACGAATTTCTGTGAATACCCTATTCTTCAATGTAACCATTTCATTAAGTCTGGTATTTGATGATTTTTCACATATTATTCCAGCATGGAAGACCTTTTTTTTGCAGCCGGAAAAACTATCCGTATTTTGCGTTTAAATCCGGATAGAAACAATCAAATTCAATCAGAAAATGACACTTCAAAAGAAAGAAAAGTTACTGAATATTATTAAGGACTATGTGATTATTACTTTTGGGTTGATTTTATATGCCCTTTCGTGGACATTTTTTCTTGTTCCGGCGCAAATTACCGGGGGAGGAGTGAGTGGCCTGGCTGCGGTAATTTTTTACAGCTATAAAATTCCGATCGGATTGACATTCTTTTCTGTTAATCTAATTTTGGTCGCAATAGCCATCAAGGTTTTGGGCGCGAGTTTTGGTGTCAAAACCATTTACAGTATGGTTGTTATTTCCATTGCTTTCAGTGTTTTACCTACCTTGCCTTCCGGAGCAATTATTCAGGATAATTTCCTGTCTTCCGTTTTAGGCGGAATGATGGGTGGGGCTGGCATCGGAATCGTTTTTTCGAGGGGTGGCAGCACTGGTGGAACCGACATTATCGCCATGATTGTTAATAAATACCGCAACATTAGTCCTGGCCGGATCATTTTATACTGCGATGTAATTATCATCGGATCTTCCTATTTTCTTCTGCATTCGCTCGATAAAATGGTTTATGGGTTTGTCTCAATGGCTGTGGTTTCATATACGCTCGATGCGTTTCTGAGTGGCTCGAATGCTTCGGCCCAGATATTTATTTTCTCTCCCAAATACGACGAAATTGCTGATTACATAAATACGGAATTCGGGCGCGGGGTAACTGCCCTGAGTGGCACGGGATGGTACACCCAAAACGATGTCAAGGTTTTGATTACGATAGTTAGAAAAAGGGAAACCAGCATCCTTTTTCGAAAAGTGAAGGAAATAGATCCGAATGCCTTTATTTCGATGGCCAGCGTAATGGGTGTTTATGGGCAGGGATTCGACAAAATAAAAGGTTGACTTTGCCGTTCTTCTTTCGGATTAACATTTTTTAATGCTTTTTATTTTGCCTCCGACTTTCCTGAAAATAAGCTGATACAGTTTGGTATTGCCGGCATTTATGAAATGTACTCCGCCACAATCCTGAGTTCTTGCAAGGAACCCTTGTATTTTTATTATTTTTGAAAAAATGAATTGAAGCCGGGGAAATACTTTCCTTTTGTTAAAAGTATTTTTTACGGTTCACGTATAAAAGAAATTAAATTCTTATGATTATTAACATTCCACAAAAATTCTGACGGTTAACAAAAATCCTAATTTGGGCGGTAGTATTTGTTTTATTGTTGCA
>JAUYTA010000147.1 GCA_030695265.1 Bacteroidota bacterium | reverse complement strand
GATTCCCTGCCCATAAATCTCTTTTCCATCTTCGAGCCTGAATTCGGGACCAAAATCCAGACGGTCGCTGGCATAAGTCAGAAACTCCCAGTTCACCAGGTCTTTTGAATGAAGCACAGGCAATCCGGGCATGGCGTGCATCGTGGTTCCCGTCAGGTAATAATCGTCGCCTACCCGAATCAGGTCAGGATCGGAAAATTCATCGTAAAACAATGGGTTGGTAAACGTGCCGTTCCCATTGTCCGAAGTCCAGGTTTTGTTCCTCAAATTTCCTGCAGGCGAAGTTGTCGTTTGCTGTGCTCCCGCTAATGAAATGGTCAGGAGGAACATCAAAATCAGACTGCTAATTTTTGCGCTCATTGGATATGCTTTTTATTCCCTGAAGTGTTGGTATCACTTGTTTAATCGATCCATCATCATTGAATTCCATTTTGTCGATGCAAACTTCGCGGTGAAAGCCGCCTGAACGTCCCATCTCAATGCCTTTTGGGCGGGTGAACCGGTGATAAACCAGGTACCATTCGTCTTTCCCCGGAACCTGAATTACTGAATTGTGCCCGGTGGCGTATATTTCCTGCTCCGGATTTTGCTGAATGACAATATTCTGTTCCGGAATTTCAAGTTTCCCAAGCGGCGATTTGGCGGTAGCATAACGAACTTTATAGTTTGGACTGCGGGTATCATCTTCCGACCACATGAAATAATAAGTCCCGTTCCGGTAAATTACGTAAGCTCCTTCGCGGAAAGTATCGTCGATATTCATCTGTTTAAGTGTACTCAAATTGATCGAGATCATGTCGCTGTTCAGCTCTGCAGCGGCCATGTAACCATTTCCCCAGTATAGGTAACTTTTGCCTGAAACCGGGTCGGTAAATACATCGGGATCAATTTCCTGCCCGCGATTGACATTCAGGGTTTTAAAATCGATCAAAGCTTTTCCACTGTCAACAAACGGCCCGGTTGGATTGTCGGCCACAGCAACCCCAATTTTCTGCGCTGCTGTGAAATAGTAGAAATATTTATACTCTTCACCGATTTTCTTCTCGACAATACACGGAGCCCAGGCATTGCGGTCGGCCCAACTGACATCTTTTTTCAGGTCGAGCATCACGCCTTCATCGTTCCAGTCCACCAGATTGTCCGAAGAAAAAACCTTGAAATAAGTTCCCGACCAGTTGTTAAACCCGTCGCTGGTAGGGTAGAGGTAATATTTCCCGGTTTTTTCGGCATACAGGATGTCGGGATCGGCATAAAAACCTTCCAGAACCGGGTTGTTGTCTTCTGAAACCGAAGCCTGGTAAGTCTGGCTTCCTTTCCCTTCGATGGTAAAAGTATAATCCACCGGACCTTTCGAGAAATCCTGTGGTCCTTCAGGAATGAAAGTGATTCCGGAGAAACTTTTGAATTCCGGATCAAAATGGCCAAGGCCGGTACCTCGCTTCACTGGAAGAAAAACCTGATGCGTTTTGTTTTTAAAATAGACATTTTGTTTTTTCAGAGAAGCAGAAGTTGCATTTGCCAGTAAATCATCAAAGCTACTCCATTCAGAAAGTAAGCTTTTCAATTCTTTCGCTGTAATTGGCAATACGGTTCCATGCCTCGGATGAAAGTTCATCGAAATTTCCTGATCGATCACGGTGAAATTCAGCAGATCGCTGCTTTTTGTAAACTGATATCGGCCACTTGTATAAACATCGTACATCAGAATCCAGTCGTTCGAATTGTTTAGCTTGAAGATTCCGCTTCCCTCAACCGGATTGGTTTCCTTGTCCACCCGATTGTCGCTAACCAGCTGATAGCCTTCTGTCAGGTGATCGGAAATGGCCAGTTTGATCCCAGGATCGCCATCTTCGGCTTTGTGGAATAAATGATATTTGCCATTGGAAAAGATGATGTCGCCATCAATGCAGGCGCGGGTTTTGCTTTCTTCAGGAGGAAAATAAAGCTGTTTTGGAGCAGCCTCCAGCCCTGTAAAATCGGCATTCGCGTAGGCATAATAAATCTTGTCCGGATCTTCGCCCTGTTTCATCGAAAAGTAAACCATGTATTTGCCAGTCGCATCGTCGTAGATTGTTTGAGGCGCCCAAACCCGGTTTACATCGCCAAATTCATCAGGAAAACTTTCAGGAATATTGACTACCGAACTTTCCCAGTGCAACAGGTCGGTCGATTTTAACAGGATCATGGCGTAGTTGTTCCATCCCTGCTCAG
>JAUYTA010000442.1 GCA_030695265.1 Bacteroidota bacterium | reverse complement strand
ATCTTTCAGCTTTTGCGGTTTTCAACCCTGATGCTTATTGGTATTGTATTTGCAAAATCAGGGTTATCAATTTCTGAAATCGGGCAATATGAAACTTTTCTACTGATAGCAGGAGCTGTCAGTTTTTTTTGGTTAAACGGTTTGATTCAGGGTTTCCTGCCGCTTGTAAACAACGAAACTATAACGAGCAAATCACCTGTTTTATTCAATGTATTTTATTTAATTACTGGTCTGTCAGTTTTGTCAGGCTTATTCCTGCTGGTTTTTGAACATTCAATATCAGGCTATTTACTGAAAAAACCTTCCTTCCCCTATTTATCTTATCTGTTAATTTATCTTTTAATTTCCACACCGGCCAGTTTGGTCGAATACATTTACCTGATAAAAAATCAGGGGAAACAGATGATAATCTATGGCGGATGTTCATTTTTCCTGATGTTCTTTCTGGTAATTGTTCCTCCGGTTCTTGGTTTTGGAATAGAATACAGCTTGGCCGGACTTATTGCCAGCGCCGTTTTTCGTTTCGGATGGCTGCTGGTTTTGCTTTTCAAAAACGCTGCCCCAACTTTCGACCAGTCGTTTATCCGAAAGCATCTGCGCAGTTCATCACCGCTCATTTTATCAATGTTCCTCAGCGGTTCGGCTCAATATATCGATAGTTTTATTGTCACCTCGTATTTTGACGAAGCCACATTTGCCGTTTTCAGGTATGGCGCGCGCGAATTTCCGCTGGTTCTCCTGATGGCCAACGCTTTCAGTACATCCATGTTGCCCGGATTTTCCGACCATTCAAACCTGCAATTTAATCTCGAGAAAATCAGGCACAATGCACAAAAGCTCGGAAACTGGATGTTTCCACTTTCAGGATTGTTAATGCTTGTATCGCATTGGGCTTTTCCTGTAGTTTTTAATGTGGGTTTTGCACAGAGCGCTACAATTTTTAATATTTATTTACTCCTGATTATCAGCAGACTTTTGTTCCCTCAAACCATCCTGATCGGACTTCAAAAAACAAAGCTGATTATGTGGGCATCGTTTCTGGAAATAATTGTGAATGTGACCTTCAGCCTTTTTTTCGTTCAAGTATGGGGTCTGGTCGGAATAGCCTACGGAACCGTGGTGGCATATCTCTTTGAAAAGGCCTTGCTGATGATTTTTGTGTCGAAAACCTGTCAGATTAGTGTTTCTTCCTATCTGAATGGTTCGCGGCATCTGATTTATTCCGTATTTTTAGCCACTGAATTTATAGTTATTGAATTTCTAACCTGATAAAATGGACATATTACTTGATGATGCGAAGAGTGAGCAGCAATTTCGTCAGATACTAGCACTAATTCCGCTGGCAAAAAACGGTGAAACTGTAGCCCAGATGAAAGAGCGGGGTTTAATTTACAAGGTCAATTGGGGCGCATCCATTATTTCGCTGCGTGAAATTGCTTTAAAGGAGGAACACAACCACCTGTTAGCCTTAAAGTTATGGAACAAACAATGGAGAGAAACCATGATTTTGGCGGCAATGCTCGATATTCCGTCAGAAGTGAACGAGGAGCAAATGGATTACTGGACAAAAAGTCTGGAATCGCCCGAGATAGCTGAGATTTTAAATACTTTTCTTTGGTCAAAAACAAAGTTCGCATTTATAAAATCGCTCGAATGGTGCCGCGGAAAGAAACATATGGTTCGTTTCGCCGGACTTAATCTGATGGGCCGACTGGCAATCAATGAAAAATCTGCCATGGACGAACTTTTTGAGCCATTTTTCGACGTTTTGTCACCTTTATCGAAAGACCAGAATTTGAAACAGGTTTTTTACCGCTCGTTTATTCTGCTTGGCATGAAAAGTCAGGCCATGAATGAAAAAGCGATTTTGTTTGCCGAAGGATTGAAAGAGCTTGATTCACTGACAAGTAAAACTCTGAGCGAGATGATTCTGAATGAACTGCGAAGTGAATATGTACAAAACCTTTTTGTTAAGAATACTTAATACAAACAACGATTCAAGGTAGAATATATATTTTGGTACAGTTTTTATAAAAAAATTTAAATTTTAAAACAATGGATATTACAAAATCATCAAATCCGGTATTTGGTAAAAACATATTTAATCAGGCGGCAACCAGCACCAGCGACGGAGTGATGACCGTTAACGGAACCATCAACAAAACAGGGTTAATGTTGCTGATAGTTGTTTTTGCTGCCACTTTTACCTGGCGCAAAT
>JAUYTA010000441.1 GCA_030695265.1 Bacteroidota bacterium | reverse complement strand
TTTTGCGCCCTTTTGTAAACAGGCAGATTGGTTATTTCTTCGTCGTCAAGGAATATTTTGCCCATCAAAGGTTTTATCAAACCAACAATCATGTAAAATGAAGTTGTTTTTCCGGCGCCGTTCGGGCCAAGCAAACCAACAATTTCGCCCTGGTTTACTTCGAATGAAACGCCTTTAACGACAGTACGTTTGCGGTATTTTTTTACAATATTTTCTGCCCTGAGTTTCATCCCTGAAGTATTAGCGTTGGTTATTAGATTTCGTCAATCTTTCGCTCATTTGCTTTTTGTACCCTTCTGGATATCATGATACTTATTTCATAGAGGATTACCAATGGAATACAAACCATGATCTGGCTAAACATATCAGGAGGAGTGATGATTGCTGATATGATTAACAAAACAACATACGAATGTCTCCGGTATTTTTTCATAAATCCGGGTGTCAGAATTCCAACTTTGCTGAGGAAAAATGCAACGACAGGCAATTCGAAGATCACCCCACCGGCAATAACTATGGAAGTTACTGTGCTGATATAGGAAAGAATATTGATCTGATTAATGACCACATCACTAATACTATACCTACCCAAAAAATCGACTGACATCGGGACGATCAGATAATAGCCGAACAGAATGCCAAAAATAAACAAAAGCGACATATAGAATACTGCTCCGGTAGCATGTTTGCGTTCGTTTTCATAAAGCGCCGGCCTGATAAAACTCCAAAACTGGTAGATCACGTAAGGAAAAGCCACGACAAAACCAACGATAATTGCGGTCCAGACATGCACCATAAACTGTCCCGACATGTTGATACTGATCAATTGCAATTCATGGGTATTTATCTTCAAAGCTTCAACACCCACATAGTCTGCAAGTTTTGCCATCATGCGGTTGCTCCAGAAATCAGGATTCTTGGGCGCAAATATGATAGAGTCGAAAATAAAATCCTTTGCAATGAATGCACCTATTGCAAAAACGAAAATGGAAATTACAGATTTGATAATATGCCACCTCAGGGTCTCCAGATGGTCGAGGAACGACATTTCTGCTTTTGGCTCTTTCTTCTTACTTTTTTTTGTTGATTGCTCTTCGATGCGGGCTTGTTCTGACATATTTCGGGCGATAAATTGGTCTGATTGGTTATTAAAAAAGTTGCACAAATATAGTTTATATTCCTGTTTCAATTGTTTCCTATCTCTTAATTTTACTTAAAAGCGATCCAAAAGTATTTAATTTCAATCATGATCGTTGCGTTTTGAATGATATTTTATTTACCTTCGGGAAACTTTAAAAATTACGAATTAATATATAGATCTGAAAAGAGGTCTTTTTTATATATGGGAATAGAGTTAACATTATCAGAACATCTCCAAAAATATTTTGGGTTCGATCGTTTTAAAGGCCAGCAGGAAGATGTGATCAAAAGTGTATTGAAGGGCCACGATACATTCGTATTAATGCCCACCGGAGGTGGAAAATCATTGTGCTACCAATTACCGGCACTTATTATGGAGGGTACTGCCATCATTATTTCTCCATTGATTGCTTTAATGAAGAATCAGGTTGATTCAATCCGCAGTTTTGGCACTGAAGATGGCATTGCACATTTTCTGAATTCGTCGCTTAACAAGGCGGCTGCCCAAAAAGTACGCGATGACGTGACCAGCGGGAAAACAAAGTTATTGTATGTTGCTCCTGAAAGTTTGACGAAAGAAGACAACATTGAATTCCTGAAAAACATAAAAATTTCATTTTATGCCATCGACGAAGCGCATTGCATTTCGGAATGGGGTCATGATTTCAGGCCTGAATACAGGCGGATCAAACCCATTGTTTCCGAAATAGGGGCAGCTCCATTGATGGCCCTTACTGCCACTGCAACGGCCAAGGTTCAGCACGATATTCAGAAAACACTCGGAATGCTCAATGCCGATGTTTACAAGGCGTCGTTCAATCGTCCGAACCTGTATTACGAAGTAAAGCCAAAATCAAAACCTGAATCACAGATCATCAAGTTCATCAAAGAGAACGAAGGAAAATCAGGAATTATATACTGTTTGAGCAGAAAGAGGGTAGAAGAACTTACCCAAACGCTGGTCGTAAATAATATAAAAGCTTTGCCTTATCATGCCGGAATGGATTCGGCTACCCGGTCGGGCAATCAGGATAAATTTCTGATGGAAGATGCTGACGTGATTGTTGCTACCATCGCGTTTGGAATGGGGATCGACAAGCCGGATGTTCGTTTTGTGATCCATTACGACATTCCAAAAAGTCTGGAAGGTTATTACCAGGAGACAGGTCGTGCCGGTCGTGATGGCGGCGAAGGGAAATGTATCACCCTTTATTCAGCAAAAGACATTCAGAAACTCGAGAAATTTATGCAGGGCAAACCGGTGGCCGAACAGGAAATCGGACGTCAATTGTTGCTCGATACTGCTTCGTATGCTGAATCAGCCATTTGCCGGCGTATCATCCTCCTGAATTATTTTGGTGAAAAGCTCGAAGAACCCTGCGGAAACTGCGACAACTGCCTGAACCCAAAAGAACAGATTGAAGCTAAAGATGAAATTTGCCGTGCGCTTCAGGCAATAATTGAAGTAAAGGAAAATTACAAGGCAGAACATCTTTCGGATATTCTGACAGGTAAAAAGACGGCTGCTGTGAAGTCGTTCCGCCATTACGAACTCGAATCCTTCGGGTCGGGAAACGATCATGGTGAAAAATTCTGGAATGCCGTTTTCAGGCAAAGCATGATTGCCGGATTCA
>JAUYTA010000440.1 GCA_030695265.1 Bacteroidota bacterium | reverse complement strand
CCGCGTGGTATTGGTCGATTGCGGTGTGAAATACAATATCATACGCTGTTTGCTCGACCGAAATGCGACAGTAATAGTTGTGCCGTGGGACTACGATTTCAGCGGTGAAGATTTTGACGGCATTTTCCTTTCGAACGGACCGGGTGACCCTGCATTGTGCGACGCAACCGTTGAAAACATACGAAAAACGATGATTGCCGAAAAACCAATCATGGGCATTTGCCTTGGAAATCAGTTGCTGGCACGTGCTGCCGGAGCTGAAACTTACAAGCTGAAATTCGGTCACCGCAGCCACAATCAACCGGTTTTGCTACAGGGAACCGACCGATGTTTCATCACTTCGCAGAACCACGGTTTTGCTGTGGATACCAAAACCTTGCCTGAAGATTGGGAACCTTTGTTTACCAATGTGAACGACCAAACCAACGAAGGAATCCGGCACAAAACCAAACCATTCTTCTCCACACAGTTTCACCCTGAAGCCGCCAGCGGACCGGTTGACACGGAATTTTTGTTCGACGATTTCATTCAGAATGTAGTGGAATACAAAAGGACGAAGAAGAAATAAGATTTTAGATGATAGATTTTGATTCAGGAATTTGAAGACCGGAGACCGAAGTCGGAAGACCGGAGCAAAACTTGAAACTTTGAACTTTGAACTTGAAATAAACACATCATGATAGATACAAATATTAAAAAAGTAATCGTACTGGGTTCGGGAGCGCTGAAAATCGGCGAAGCCGGAGAGTTTGACTATTCTGGTTCACAGGCGTTGAAAGCGCTGAAAGAGGAGAAAATTGAAACCATCCTGATCAACCCGAATATTGCAACCATCCAGACTTCGACGGACATTGCCGACCGGATTTATTTTTTGCCGGTGACTCCATTTTTCGTTGAACAGGTTATTATCAAGGAAAAACCGGATGGCATTCTGCTGGCTTTTGGCGGACAAACGGCACTGAACTGTGGTGTTGCCTTGTTCCGACAGGGAATTCTGGAAAAATACAATGTGAAAGTGTTGGGAACTCCGGTTCAGTCGATTATTGATACCGAAGACCGCGAGATATTTTCAGGAAAACTGGCGGAAATTGACGTTTTGACACCCCGAAGTATTGCGTGTTTAGATCTTGAAGCAGCGTATGCCGCAGTTAAAATCGTTGGTTATCCAATCATTATCCGTGCAGCATACACACTCGGTGGACTGGGCAGCGGTTTTTGCTCGAACGATGAGGAATTGAAAGAACTGGCATCAAAAGCATTTACCTATTCACCTCAGATTTTGGTTGAAGAATCGATCAAAGGCTGGAAAGAGGTTGAATACGAAGTGGTTCGCGACCGTTTCAACAACTGCATCACAGTTTGTAACATGGAGAACTTCGACCCGCTGGGAATTCATACCGGCGAAAGTATCGTGGTTGCTCCTTCACAAACACTTTCAAATTCAGAATATCACAAGCTGCGCGCATTGGCCATCAAAATTATCCGTCACATCGGAATCGTGGGCGAATGCAACGTACAATATGCGCTCGATCCGCATTCAGAAGATTACCGCGTGATTGAGGTAAACGCCCGTCTGTCGCGCTCTTCGGCGCTGGCTTCGAAAGCAACCGGTTATCCGCTGGCTTTTGTGGCAGCCAAACTCGGATTGGGTTACGGACTGCACCAATTAAATAATCAGGTTACCAAGGTGACCACTGCCGCCTTCGAACCTGCTCTCGATTACATCGTTTGTAAAATTCCGCGCTGGGATCTGAATAAATTTTCAGGAGTATCGAAAAACCTCGGAAGTTCGATGAAGTCTGTCGGTGAAATCATGTCGATTGGCCGCTCGTTCGAGGAGGCCATTCAGAAAGGAATTCGGATGGTGGGTATCGGAATGCACGGTTTTGTGGCCAACAAGGAAGAAATTACCATCGAGCAGATTGACGTGGAATTGAGCAACCCGACCGACCGCCGCATTTTCGCTATTGCAGAAGCTTTCAACAAAGGTTATTCGGTGGATGAGATCTACGAAAAGACCAAAATCGACCGTTGGTTCCTGCAAAAACTGCAAAACATTCACAAAACAAAAAATAAACTCGAAGAAGTTAATTCGTTGCCGACTCTCGATGATTCGCTTTTGCTTCAGGCAAAAAAAGAAGGATTTTCAGATTTTCAGGTTGCCCGTTTGGTGCTGAAATCTTCGAACAAAGAAATTAACGGCGATTTGCTGAAGGTGCGTGAATGGCGCAAAAGCAAAAACATTCTACCTTCAGTAAAACAAATCGACACGCTGGCCGGCGAGTATCCGGCGCAAAC
>JAUYTA010000433.1 GCA_030695265.1 Bacteroidota bacterium | reverse complement strand
TTTTGCGGTATTGATCATGTTCCTGATTTCCTGATTGTGGGCCGAGTTGTCCAGGAAACTAAAGTAGTCAGGAAAGACTTGATTAAATATGCCCGAATAGGCTGCCAGATTGTAAACAGGTTTGGTTTTCCTGAAATAAGTTTCTTTAAAAGTTTCAACTTTTCCCTGATGGAGGGCAAATTCAAGGTTGGCGTTCCTGAATAATTTGTGAGATTCGAAAAGTGAATTACTGGTTTTGGGAAATTCACGCGCGAGCATCAGCTTCACCGAATCGACGAGTAACCGTGATTTTTTTACAAATATCTGATCAAAATAACTGTTTTCATATTTTGTATAGGCCGTTTCTAATTGCTGTATCAAAACATTCAGATCGTCGCTGGTTGGATTTATGATTCCAAACCAAACAGGATCGGGTTTTGTAAATGGATTTCTCTTTTGCGCGTCGGTTAATTTTTGCTTCGGAGGGAAAACCAATTGATATGACTTGCCGGGTTCAAGGTAGATCATTCCGTGATAGCCATCAAAATCAGCAAAACAAAGGCTGGTTTCAGTTAGGTCAAATTCCAGCTCGAAAACTCCTTCAGGATTGAACCTGATGTCGCCCAATTTGATAGTTTCTTCTGAAATGTAATCGTGAAACTTGTTCAGCTCGATTGAATTTTGCGCATATTCCGCAGCTTTCCCGGTAATTTTCACAGGCGCAGCAATGCCATTTCCGGCTAAGAACAGGCACAAAATGACAAAAGCGGTTTTCAGGATTTTCAAGTTCACTATTCTTCCTTTTTAAATTCCGACATGTTTAATGCAGCCGGAAGAAACTTACTTGCATCGCCGCCATGTGAAATGATGTCGCGAACGATGGTCGAATTAATCGGTGTATGTTCGGGAGTGGTCAGCAGAAAAACCGATTCGATTTTTGGGTGCATCATTTTATTTACCTGGGCAATGGCCCGTTCAAATTCAAAGTCGGCAGAAGTGCGCAATCCTCTGAGAATATAACCGGCATTCACTTTCTTGCAGAAATCTACGGTCAGTCCCTGGTAACATTCCACCGAAACAGTGGGCTCATTTTTGAAAACTTCACTGATCCACTTCTCTCTTTTTTCAATCGGGAAAAATGAACGTTTACTGGAGTTGTATCCGATCATGATAATAATCTTGTCGAACATCGGAATGGCTCGTTTTACAATGCTTTCGTGCCCAACAGTAAATGGATCAAATGACCCCGGAAAAATGGCAATTCGCTCCATGATTTTGTCTTTTTCAGAAAAAATGAGTTGTAAATATAGAGTTTATTCAAAAGCAGTAGGCAAACATTCAGGATAAATTGCTTTTTGGTTTGCGCTGAATGCTTAACAGGAAGATCAGAACCAATGCTGCTGTTGCAATCAAAGCGCTGATAAATAGTTGGTTGGATTTGCTGCTTTGAAAAAAGGAAGTTTTCTGAATTACGTCCCAATATTCGATACTGATTAAAACCAAGCCGTTGTTGATGGCATGGCCAAGAATACACAAATAGATATTTCGGGTACGAAGCATCAGGATTCCGAGCACAATACCGAGAATAAATGTTGCCGGAAATTGCCATGGATTGAGATGAAATAAGGCAAACATCAGCGCTGAAACAAAAACAGCAGTGAACTTCGAATAGTTCCGCATCAGCCCGTACATAATTACTCCCCTGAATATCAGTTCCTCGATGACCGGCGCCATGATGACCACTTTTAATATCGCGCCATAAATTCCGTAATCGTTTTCGAATATTTTATT
This sequence comes from Bacteroidota bacterium, assembly GCA_030695265.1. Classification (GTDB taxonomy): domain Bacteria; phylum Bacteroidota; class Bacteroidia; order Bacteroidales; family Prolixibacteraceae; genus Aquipluma. The sequence goes on along the minus strand of JAUYTA010000433.1, from coordinate 539 downwards.
GAACATTTCCCAAAACCAGGGTGGGGGAGGTATGGCTTTGTCAACCCAAACATTTACCTCGCCGATTAAATTGTGAGCTGCCCACAGAAAAAACAGAACCGGAATTAAGATCAGAACATTGAATGATTTATAAGGAAAAAGTTCTTTCAGAGGCACACCTGCCCGGCGCCATGCATAGTAAAAGATGAACACTGTGGAGCCGATACCCAAAATGATTTTCTTTACAGGATGGTACAAATAATCGGTACCGTTGTAATAATCGAGCAGGGCAAGCGGAAAATCGACAAGCGTTTGTATAAATATATAAAGGACCACCAGATGAATGGCATCTTTAATTGTCGGGAAGTATTTACTTTGTTGCTGATCCACTTGAATTTGAATTTGAAAAGACCAATATTACTTATTTTCGGCCACATTTAGAAGTGTCCATCCTATTTTTGAACAATAAGGTGTTGATATTTATATAAAAAACTTCAAAAACTATTTGATTATCTAAAGAAAATGTAGTTATTTTGCGCACTGTTTGAAAAATGTGAGAT
>JAUYTA010000426.1 GCA_030695265.1 Bacteroidota bacterium | reverse complement strand
CAAGTACCCTGACCGGAGTTGGCGACGACGCTGCTGTTTTAAGTTTTCCGGATAAAAAAATAGTGGTAACCACCGACCTTTTAACGGAAGGGATTCATTTTAACCTGATGTATGTTCCGCTGAAACATCTGGGATACAAGGCAGTGGTGGTGAACCTTTCCGACGTTTTTGCAATGAATGCTACTCCTCGGCAAATCACTGTCTCAATAGCCATTTCCTCCAAGTTTTCAATTGAAGCTGTGGAAGAACTGTATTCAGGAATTCACCTTGCCTGCGAAAAATATGGCGTTGACCTGATTGGCGGCGACACGACTAGTTCACTCACCGGAATGACCATCAGTATTACCGCTATTGGCGAGGCAAATGAAGACGAACTGGTGTATCGCAGTGGCGCAAAAGTAACCGATTTGGTTTGTGTATCGGGCGATTTGGGAGGTGCGTACATGGGACTTCAATTGCTTGAGCGCGAAAACGAAGTCTTCAAAGTGAACCCGAACCAGAAACCGCAATTCGAGGGTTACGACTACATTCTGGAACGTCAGCTAAAACCTGAAGCACGCGGCGACATCAGGGAATTACTGAAAACATTGAACATCAAACCCACTTCGATGATCGATATTTCGGACGGGCTTTCGTCGGAAGCGCTGCATTTGTGCAAAGCATCGAAAGTTGGGTGCAGCATTTACGAAGAAAAAATACCACTCGACAAACAAACCAAAGATTTCGCTGAAGAATTGAGCATCAATCCGCTGGTGGCCGCACTCAACGGAGGCGAAGATTATGAGTTGCTGTTTACCGTTCCGCTTGCCAACTACGATCTGATAAAAAAGGAATTCGATATCACCATCATTGGTCATATTACTCCTGAAAGTGAAGGTGCCAATCTGATCACTTCCGGAGGTTCCGTTATTCCGTTACAGGCGCAGGGCTGGAATCCGCTGATGAATAAGGAAGAATAGAAGGCTCAGGGAAAGGAACAGGCACAGAAAAGCAGGCAAAACTGTGTACCGGTCATTGTCAACGAAAAAAAATGGATCATTTATGGGTGCGGAGATTTTTAATCTCCGTTTTTCTTTTCCTTTTGAAGCAGGTTCGAAAAGCTAAATTCGAAAAATTCACGCTAATCCTTAATGTATATTCGAAAAATTCACGCTAATTATTAAGATATAATCGAAAAATTCACGAAATTTGTACTTGTTGTATTTTATTAATGTGCCAAATATCAGAATATGAGTACAATAAGAACAATTCAGAAATCTTTAGGTGAGATGCTGGTTTCAAATCGAAAAATTGTTTTGCTTTTCGGAGCCAGGCAAACCGGTAAAACGACTTTGTGCAATCTGCTATTATTCGAAATGCCGGGCAGGATTTTGAAAATTAACGGTGATGAAATAAAATATTCCGAATTGCTTTCATCACGCGATTTTTCAA
>JAUYTA010000419.1 GCA_030695265.1 Bacteroidota bacterium | reverse complement strand
CGGGTGACTTTGAGTCGTTCCTTTACTCAGCGGGTGACTTGAAGTCACCCGCTGAGTATCGGCATGATCGTGGCCTGTTGACACTTTTTCGCCCGCAGGGTTCATCATACTTACTTTTCCGGCCAGTTGGGCTGCGGCATCTACGCTAAAGGTTCCGTTGGTCACAATTTCCTCTCCTACGTCTAATCCATCCATTACCACGTAGGTGTCTTTCATTGAACTGCCAAGGGTAATCTCCCGCATTTTGAAGGTCGGATGATCGGCGCCGGGCAACTTTACGTAAACAACCGAGCGCGTTCCTGTCCACAAAACGGCTGATTGCGGTATGATCAACTGGTCGCCTGAACCGGCCGTCCCCGACTTTTTAATCCCGTTCACAAACATTTCAGGCTTAAATTGCAGGCCTGTATTTGGCGCTTCAACACGCACTTTTGTGATTCTGGTAGAAGCATCAACCACAGGGTCGATAAAGGTGACTTTTCCGTTGAAGGTTTTTCCGGGAATGGCCTGTGCTGTAAATTCCAGATTTTGACCCAGTGAAATCCACGACAGATCCGTTTCGTAGGCATCAAAAAGCGCCCAAACCCTCGATAAATCTGCCATTTCGAAAAGTACATCTCCAGTAGACACGTAATCGCCGGTATTCACTTTTCGGTTGACAACAATACCCGATGTGGTAGCAAATACATCGAAGACGGTTGTTGCTTTGCCTGATTTTTCAATATCCGAAATCTGCTGGTCACTCAGTTTCCACAGACGGAGCTTTTCGCGCACCGCATCAAGCATTGCCGGATATTTATCAGCCATTTCCATTGCCTGGAGCAACTCGTTTTGAGCGGTAAGCAATTCAGGCGAATAGACTTTGGCAATCAGTTGTCCTTTTTTTACATTTTCGCCGGTAACGTTCACCAGCAATTGCTCGATGCGACCCGGAATATGGGCGGTTTGCGTTTTCATCAAACGTTCGTCAGCCTGAATTTTTCCGTACAGCCGCACTTCTTTTGAGACATTCCCACGTGTGACGACCGATGTATGAACTTCCGCAAGTTTCATAGCCGATTCGCTCATTTCAATGGCCTGATCATCAATTACGGTATTGGATTGTTTCAGAGGAATTAAATCCATGCCACAAATCGGGCAATCGCCAGGTTCATCTTTTCTGATTTGCGGGTGCATGGAGCAGGTCCAGATATCGTGTCCTTCAGCCGCATGATCGTGAATTTCAGCCGGTGTTTCTGTTTTTTCAGGAGCAGAATTGTGGAAGAAAATCCATCCCAGAAGCAGGCCTGAAGCAATCAGTAAGCCACCTTTTAGGTATTTGTTCGAAAATATTTTATTTGTCTTCATTGTTGATTTTTTAATAAGTTACCTTATTCATGAGTTTCTCAGCATTTGCCACCGCCGTATTGTAATCCGCAATCGCTTCGATGTGTTTCAATCCGTATTCCAGCACTTTATACTGAATACGCAAAATTTCTTCAAAGTCGGTTCCGGTTGAAGTAAAACCTGCCAGTAAAAGCTTGGCTGTTCTGTTGGCCAGATCCGCCTGTTCACGGTACAGTTCCACTCGCCGTTCAGCATCGCTATAGTTCTGCACCAGTTGGCGGTACTCAAGCAAAAGCATGTTTTTCATTTCGTCCGATTTTAGCATCGTTGATTCCTGTAAATACCTGGCTTCCTTTTGCATGGCAGTGTATTTTTTACGGTAAATGGGAATTGTGAAATTCAGCATGGGCATCACCATATCCTTGCCGTTCATCATCGATTGATTGCCTTCCTGCTGTTGAATAACCATGTAATTCAGGCCAACGCCTAACATTGGCAAACCCATTTTACGTGCTTTATCAGCCATCGCAGAATAAGCTTGTCCTTCGGCATCGAACATGGCCAGCATCGGATTGTTGCTCAAAATACTGTCGGCTACTGCCAATTTAGATACTGAAAGTGTTTCCATTTTCAGCGTGTCAGGAATTTCAATTGCGCTGTTTTGATCACGGTTCAACAACGAATTAAAATTGGCTTCCTCGGTTTTTAGTTGATCTTTCAAGAGTGACAACTGGTTTTTCTGATCAAGGATTTCCATCCTGACCCGCAGCACATCGGCCAATCCGGTTGATTTGGAACCCATTCCTCCGGAAGCTCCCGATGACATTCCTGATTGCGGCTGAACTGAAGCTGCCGGTTGACTGTTCATGCCACCCATTCCTCCTGAATTTCCAGATGCTGATGGCGCTCCCTGCATCCCGGAACCTGAAGAAGAACCCGAACCTGAAGAATTTCCGCCAGGAGACTGAAATTTAACCAATGCCAGTTTTTCAAGCGATTCGAGCAGGGCAATATTCTGATTGATCAATGTAATCCCGTATTTGGCTTTTGCCAACTGGTACCAGCTCGTTTTCACATTATAAAAAAGTCCGGCCTTGTTTTCCTGAAACAATTCGAACTGAGCTTTGGCCATCAAAGAAGCTTCATCTTTGGCTGACTTTAAAGTTCCGAACCAGGGAAACATCTGCATTGCACTGATGCTTCCCACCTGATTACCGTTGAGCAACTCCATCGGCTTCAGGAAAAAATCCAGCGAACCTTGCGGATCGGGCAGGGAACCAACCTGCGGAACTTTTTCCAAAGCAGCAAGGTATTGACTAAATGCAGCCTTCACACCGGGATTGTTTTTGGCAGCCAGCTCCAGATAAACCGACAATGAATCCTGCGCATGGACTGTGGATGAAAACAATAAGAATAGTGTTAATCCGACAATTCCCTTAAATGCGTGGACAATTTGAAACGTGAAACCTGAAACTTTGAACTTGAAACTATTCATGGTTACCCTCCTTTCCTTCGCTCAACCCCTGAGCAGCTAATATTTTTTGTTCTTTTTTGATTTCACCTTCCCTCCAAAAGCATTGCAGGATGGGCACCACAAACATGGTCATCAGTTGGATGATCATGCCACCGAAGGTAGGGATCGCCATGGGGATCATAATATCAGAGCCTTTCCCTGTAGAGGACAGGATGGGCAGAAGGGCGATAATGGTAACGGCAGAGGTCATTATTGCCGGGCGAACACGCTTGCTGCCAGCAAAGACTACCGCTTCCCTGACTTCCTTGACTGTCTTGGGATTACGCTCTTCAAAAACCTGGTGGATATAGGTTCCCATCAACACCCCATCGTCTGTGGCAATGCCAAAAAGGGCAATGAAACCGACCCATACGGCAACGCTAAGGTTGATAGTATGTATTTGGAACAGATCGCGCATCTCGATTCCGGAGATTGAAAAATTCAGGAACCAGGGCTGACTGTACAGCCAGAGCATGATAAACCCTCCGGCGAAGGCCACGAACACCCCTGAAAAGTGAATAGACGAGGCAGTAATTGTTTTGAACTGGAAATAGAGTAACATAAAAACCAGTATCAAACTGATTGGTATCACTATGGCCAGGCGCTTGGTTGCTCTGATCTGATTTTCGTAATTCCCTGCAAATGTATAACTTACACCAGCTTGCAAAACCAATTCTCCCGAGGCCATTTTATCTTTCAAAAATTGCTGTGCTTCCTCCACCACATCTACTTCAGCGCGTCCTTCAACCTTGTCGAATATCACATAACCGTTTAGGAAGGTGTTTTCGCTTCGTATCATTTGAGGACCACGGGTGTAAGTGATGTCGGCCAGTTCGCCAAGCGGCACCTGAACGCCTGTCATGGAAGGAACCAGAATTTTTTTGATCTCTTCGGGGCTTGAACGCAATTCGCGTGCATAACGCACCCTGATCGGGAAGCGTTCACGGCCTTCAACAGAAGTGGTCAAAGCCATACCGCCAACAGCCACCTGCAAAATCTCCTGCACATCCTGAACCGTCATTCCGTAACGGGCAATGGCCGGCCTGTTGAGCTTAATTTCGATGTACGGAGCGCCAACCGCCCGGTCGTAAAATACTGAAGGTGCGTTGATCGATGGCACTTCCTTTAGCAAGTTCTCTAATTCAATCCCAGCTTTCTCTATGGTTTCCAAATTAGGACCATACACTTTAAGCCCCATGGGTGCCCGCATACCCGTTGATAACATGACCAGCCGGGTTTGAATTGGCTGTAATCGAGGTGCGGAAGTTAATCCCGGGATATTGGTTACCTTTACAATTTCGTTCCAGATATCGTCCGGCCTTTTTATTTCGGGCCTCCATTGCCTGAAGTAATCGCCATTGTTATCATGAACAAGTTGTTCCTTTTTTAGCTTTCGATAACCATCGCGCTCCAGGT
>JAUYTA010000414.1 GCA_030695265.1 Bacteroidota bacterium | reverse complement strand
ATGAAAAGTCTCGATGAAATAACCAATATTTGTATTGAGGCAAATGCAACCAGTAAGTGTATCGGTGTGGTTACATGGTGTCATACTTTCTCTCCATCAAAAATGTGGATTAACGGGCTGAAAATATTGAATAAGCCCATGCTTCAACTCCACACTCAGTATAACCGCGATCTTCCGTGGAGTGAAATCGACATGGATTTCATGAACCTTAACCAGTCGGCACATGGTGACCGCGAACATGGTTTTATTTTAACCCGTCTTCGCAAGGCTCGTAAAGTAGTGGTTGGATATTGGAAAGAAGACGATGTTCAGGAACGTATTGGTGTTTGGAGTCGTGCTGCCGCTGCTTGGTACGATATGCAGGGCGCAAAACTTGCCCGTTTTGGCGACAACATGCGCGAAGTTGCAGTTACCGAAGGCGACAAGGTAGAAGCCCAGATTAAACTTGGTCTTTCGGTTAACACCTGGCCGGTTGGCGACATTGTAAAAATTGTAAATGGTGTAAGTGAAACTGAAATCGATAAGCTGGTTCAGGAGTACAACGAATCCTACGAATTTGACAAAGATGCCAAAGTGGGCGGTAAATATCACGACAGTGTCCGCTATCAGGCTCGTATAGAAGCAGGTATTAAATCGTTTTTGGTAGCCGGAGGTTTTAAAGCTTTCACCACTACATTCGAAGACTTGCATGGATTAAAGCAACTTCCCGGTTTGGCTTCTCAGCGGTTAATGGCTGCCGGTTACGGTTTTGGTGCCGAAGGTGACTGGAAACATGCTGCACTCGTCCGTGCAGTAAAAGTAATGGGTGCCGGGTTAAAAGGCGGTTGCTCGTTCATGGAAGATTATACCTATCACCTCAATCCAACCTCCGGATACAAAGCTTTAGGTTCGCACATGCTCGAAATTTGCCCCAGTATTGCCGATGGTAAAGCCATGATTGAAGTTCATCCATTGGGAATTGGCTGAAAAGATGCTCCTGCCCGTTTGGTATTTAATACAATGACCGGCCCTGCTACCTGTACAAGCCTTATTGACATGGGAACCCGTTTCCGTATGGTTGTGCATGATGTTGAATGTGTTGCACCGGAAGCCAAACTCGAAAAACTGCCGGTTGCCAGCGCATTGTGGACTCCGATGCCAAACCTGAAAGTTGGAGCTGCCGCATGGATTTATGCCGGAGGCGCTCACCACAACGCATTTAGTCAGGCAGTTACTGCTGAATATATTGAAGATTTCTGCGATATGGCAGGAATAGAATTGGTTCAGATCAACAAAGACACAAATATTTCTGATTTCAAGAAAGAATTGAAATGGAATGATCTGTATTATTTGTTGTCGAATGGAATAAGATAAGCGACGACAATATTTCGGAAGCCAAAATATCGAATAAGGAACAAGAAATAAGAAATGAGAAACAAGTATTTTGCAGTTTCTTGTTTCTTATTCAATGTTCCTTATTTTTTTATCCTGAAGCTGCCTGATCGCTTCTGGTAAATTCTGCCGTTGATAGTGACTTTCATGGGCCATGTTCAGAAATTTCAGGACATGAAAAGCATCAAAAACCTGAAAAAATCGTTTCCTGAAAGATTCAGGAGTAGCGCTATTCCTGTTAATTTCTGCCAGTTTTTCTACCATTGAAATGGTATTTAAATATTCCTGAATACTTTGTGGCATAGAAATCAGGATTTCAGTATAACGATTTGAACTGACATTGTAAAAACTATCAACATGGTCAAACAATATCTTCAAATCAAGGAAAGCATCAAAACGATAAGTAAGTGTCAAATCCTCGGTAAAGTTCTTCCATTTGGTCATCGTTGCTCCGGTTCCAAATGGAACCCTGTCGGAAACACGTCCAGAAGGATAAACAAATGCATCCGTAATTTCAGCCAAACGACCCAATTTGGTGAGTTTGTGCAAGAAGTAAAAGTCTTCGCCTGCCTGCCTGCGGTTCATGCCGCCTTGTTTTACGTAAGCACCTGCCCTAACTGCAAATGCCGATCCGATGGTGTAAATTGAATTCGGAAATCCGGTGAAATCCAGCGCTTGTTTGTAGTAATGGAGATAGTCTTCATACATTCTGATTCCCGCCTCCTGTCTCGCATCTTCCATCTCTTCAAAACGATGCCTGAAGTTAATGGTAGCTGCAAAACACGATTTGCTTTGCGAAAAAACCTGTTCGATGCGTTGCAGGTAGTTGCGCGAAACCAGACAGTCGGCATCAAGAGAAACTATGATACCTTCAGGGCGGTTAACCGCATTAAAACGGCGGATTGCCTCGTCCATGCCAATTTTTCGTGCCATTCCGGCGCCTGCAAACTTTGCCTGTATTGAAGGAGCATAAAACGGATGAAGTACCAGATTTTGGCGGTCGTTTGTTTGCTTCCAGTCCAACAATTGATTAAATGTTTCGCGGTTGATTGCTTTTACCGGCTCCGGACTGTTTTCCGAATCGTTGACTACGACCAGCACTTCACAAAACGAATCAACAGGCTCGCAAGCCCATACCGATTCTAGTGTTCTGATTATTTCAGGTTCGTTCAGGCACGGAATCATTAC
>JAUYTA010000409.1 GCA_030695265.1 Bacteroidota bacterium | reverse complement strand
CTGAAAATATCTTTCTCCGGATCGTCGCCCAGTTTTACCTTGATCACCTGAAACCCGCGATCTTTAATTTCCTGTGCATCAGCCGACATTTGCTCTGAATTTCCCAGACTTACGGTATAATCGGTAATCAGCGTTTTGTTGTTTTTTCCGCCCATAAATGCATACAGGGGAAGTCCTGAATGTTGGGAAGCAATATCGTAAAGCGCAATATCAAAAGCGCTTTTGATGCTCGAATTGCCATAAATGGTGCGATCCATTTCTACTGAACAGGTTTCAATATCCAGCGGATTTTTGCCGATCAAAGCTTTGCCCAGGTAATTGGCAACCAGATAAGCAGTTTCCATGCTTTCTCCGTTAATTGGCATAAATGGGCTGCACTCTCCAAAACCGGTCAAACCTTCGCTCGTATGGATAACAACAATCACATTTTCAGCATAATCGAACGATCCCAATGAAATCACGAATGGCTTTTTCAGCCTGACAGGAAATTTATAAACTTCAATCCGGGTTATCTGCATTACAAATATTTATTGTTTCAGGAAAATTGGTAATACCAATGACCGTCAAATTTAAGTTAAAATGTGACAATCTGTTTCAAATGTGAAATACAAAAAAACGGTAATCACTTTCAGGATTGATTACAAGTTACTCTCCTCAGAAAATCAATAAACTATGAGTTTTGAGTCCACTCCGAAAAGTGTTTTTATTTTTATTTAATTAGTAATCAGATACTTAATTGTGTATTTCAATTGTTTTATGTATCTTGCTTTCATAATTGAAAGAGCAACAAATGTTCAAGAAATCTTCAGAATCAGGTCAACTTAACATTTTCACGTCACCCAGATCTTTGTTTTCCGGCAATTCGCTTAAAACGTACGAAGATGATCATGCCTGGCATAACCAGTTTCGCAAACAGGTCACCATGCGCATTGATGAGAATATCTTCCGGCCTTTATATTGTTTGGACAACGGCACCCCTAATGCGCCTATTCGCGTACTGGTTGCAATGATGGTACTTAAAGAGGCCGAAGGCTTAAGCGACCAAAAGATTTTTGAAAACTGCCGCTTTAATATGCTGGTTCGCAGTGCCTTGGGCTTGCACAATGCGGACGATCCACTACCCACCGAATCAACTTATTATTTATTCCGCAGACGCATTCAGGAATATGCAAAGGAAGAAAACGAAAACCTCTTCGAAACTGCTTTTGCACAAATCACCAAAGACCAATGTGCCGAATTTGAAGTTAGTGGAAAGCGTATCCGCATGGACAGTAAGTTGTTGGGCAGCAATATCGCCTGGCTTAGCCGTTACGAATTGATACACGAAACACTGCGTTTATTTTATAACCAGGTTAAACAAGCAGGCCAACTCGGCAAAACAACAGAAGACCGGTTTGACGAGCTGCTTAAATTATGAGTCTCTTATTCATGTACCATTACCAATAAGTCTATTCATGAAATATGGCTTT
>JAUYTA010000408.1 GCA_030695265.1 Bacteroidota bacterium | reverse complement strand
TCTTCAACAAACGAATTCCATTCGCCACACGAATTGCACTTTCCAACCCACTTGGGCGACTGTGCACCGCAATTCTGACAGAAAAAACTGGTTTTAACTTTGGCCATCGGAATGATGAATTATAAATTTTGAATGATGAATGAAAAATCCTTAATAATTCTTGATTTTTTGAATGAGGTCGGTGGTCGAAAAGCCTTCGGTCAGCTCAATACGTTCAACTTTTCCTCCTGAAGCCAGAACAATGTCGTATCCGGCAATTTCTTCAATTTGGTACTCACTTCCTTTTACCAAAACATCAGGTAAAACATCTTTAATCAGCTCGTAAGGAGTTTCTTCATCAAACAAAATCACCGCATCTACCATCAGTAATGATGCAAGTAAAACAGCGCGCGATTGCTGATCAATTAGCGGACGGTTTTCACCTTTCAGTAATTTTACCGAAACGTCTGAGTTGAGGCCAATAATCAGCCGGTCGCCAAATTCAGCCGCTTTGACAAGCGAGTCAATGTGTCCGCGGTGTACCAAATCGAAACAGCCGTTGGTAAAAACCACCTTGTTACCGGCTCGCTTCCATTGTTTCAGGATCATGGAAAACGAACGGGCATCTGTAAATATTTTTGATTGAATAATTTCTGAAGGTGTCATCGCAAAAAAGTATTTCTGTAAAAATAACAAAACGTCATTGCTTCCGGTAGAAATGAGGTTTAAATTTTTGTATCTTGTACCAACTTTTAAAAGATATGATTGATTCCAAAAAAATAAACGAAGTTGTTAGCAGGATTGCAAATAAATTCAACCCTGAAAGGATTATTTTGTTTGGCTCTTATGCAAACGGAACGTCAAATGAAGACAGTGATCTTGATTTACTGATTGTTCAGGAAACAGACCTTCCTATGCACAAAAGAGGAATTGATATTCGCCTATCGTTAATAGGTTCTAAAATTCCAATTGATCTTTTAGTTTATACAAAATCCGAGTTTGAACGGGAAAAAAATAAAAGCTTTTCATTTCTTAATTCGGCCATTAAAAACTCAAAAGTAATGTATGAACGAGCAGTTTGAGGATATACTGGAATGGATTGAGAAAGCTGACCATGATCTGGCATCTGCTAAAATAATTTATCTCCACTTACCCGATCATTTCCAAATAAAATAGTAAAACCAACAAAGGAAGAAATTGAGTCTGCAATAGAAATTTCTCAGGAATTCAGAAGTTTTGCAACAAACATTCTCGAAATAAAATAATAGAATTCTGTTAAATCAATCTGTTCGTTTCGGTGTCAGGGAAAACCAGCCATGGTTTAAAAGTTTTGGCTTCCTCGAAATCCATTTGAGCGTAGGAGATAATGATGACCACATCTCCAACAGCAACTTTGCGGGCTGCCGGTCCGTTCAGGCAGATTACTCCTGAAGCCCGTTCCCCTTTAATCACGTAGGTTTCGAGGCGTTCGCCATTGTTGATGTTTACTATTTGAACTTTTTCATTTTCAATCAAGTTGGCAGCATCCATCAAATCCTGATCGATGGTGATACTTCCTACGTACTGCAAATTTGCTTCGGTTACAGTAACTTTATGTATTTTCGATTTGCAAACTTCTATGATCATGATTTATTTATTTACTATTTTATTATTTACCATTTACTATTTTAGCGAGCATTCCTTCGTGCAACAAATTGTAAATCGTAAATGGCCTAATTGTCAATCGTTGTAAATGGTTTAATGGTCAATAATTTATTGTTCCGAACTCAATGTTATCAATTAACCTTATTTTTCCGCATTGAACAGCGATGCATCCCACCTTTGTGCAAGGATCGTTCCAGCTTTTAATGGGCTGAAGCGTCTTTGAATCAACAATTTCAAAGTACTCCGTGTTCAGAAATTCGTTTCCGTTGATGTGGTTGATTACCCAATTGGTGAGTTCTTGTACGTTAAATTCTCCGGTTTTGTTTGCCGCTGCAAACAATGTGGCCGAAATAAGCGCTGCATTCTGTCGTTGTTCAGTACTTAGCAACATATTGCGCGAACTCATGGCCAGTCCATCGGTTTCACGTACAATTTGGCAGGCTACAATCTCAACCGGAAGTTCCAGTTTTTTGACCATTTCGTTGATTATTGCCAGTTGCTGAAAGTCTTTCAGGCCGAAAAAAGCTTTGTCGGGTTGAACGATGTCGAACAATCGGCTCACGACCTGGGCCACTCCATTGAAATGTCCGGGTCTGAATTTTCCTTCCATCACCTGTTCGAGCTGTCCAAAATTGAATTGCCTTGTATCCGGTTCAGGATAAATTTCTTCGGGTTCGGGAGCAAAA
>JAUYTA010000396.1 GCA_030695265.1 Bacteroidota bacterium | reverse complement strand
TTTTGCTGATCCTACTTTTCCATTTTGTCATCAAGAAAATGATCACTGCTTTCCAGGATAAAATATGGCCTTACTTTATGCGTATTTATGAAAAACAACTTCGGTATGTTTTAAAAGGCGCACGTCCGGTATGGGTTCTGATAGGAATGATCGTTTTGTTTGTTGCAACAATGTTCATTACAGGTATTGTGAAACCAACGGTCTTGTTTTTCCCAAACAACGATCCAAACAACATCTATGTTTATGTGAAGATGCCGGTTGGTACACATCAGGACGTGACCGACAACATTACAAAACTGGCAGAAGAACGGGTTTACAAAACAATCGGTAAAAACAATCCTGATGTAGAATCCGTTATTTCAAACGTGACCATTGGCGCTGAAGAAGAAGGTTTTGCTTCTTCCGGAAGTCCGTTCAACAAAGGTAAAGTATCTGTCAATTTTGTGGAGCACCAATACCGTAAAACCGGAATTTCCACCACCGAATACATGGAAATGATCAGGAAAGAAGTTTCCGACATTCCCGGCTCGGAGATTACAGTTGACAAAAACAGTAACGGGCCACCAACCGGAAAACCTATTAACATAGAAATTACCAGCGAAAACCTGGAAAATCTGGTTGCCGATGCATTTGCTTTCAGTAAACACCTCGATTCGCTCAATATTCCGGGAGTTGAAGAGTTGAAAAACGATTTCGAAATGAATACTCCTGAAATCAACATCGGGATTGATCGCGACCGTGCCCAGCGTCTGGGTCTGTCAACCGGTCAGATTGGGATGGAAATCCGCACTGCATTGTACGGTAAGGAAATTTCGAAACTGAAACAAGATGAAGATGAATATCCGATCATGCTCCGTTATGCAGCAGTGACGCGCGACAATATTAACGCGCTGGTCAACCTTATCATTACCTATCGCGACATGAATACCGGGCGATTGCGCAGTATTCCACTTTCTTCGGTTGCAAAAATTGACTATACTTCTTCTTATGCAGGAATTAAACGTCTGGATCAGAAACGTATTATTACCGTCTATTCCAATTTGCTTTCAGGTTATTCGGCCAACGACATTGTGCCGGTAATTAAAAAGGAGGCAGCTTCGTTCCCGCTTCACGAAGGAACAATTATCAAGATGACCGGCGAGCAGGAAGATCAGGCTGAAACCACAGCTTTCTTTTTGAAAGCGATGATCATTGCATTGGGAGCCATTTTCTTTATCCTGATTACACAATTTGGATCAATAAGTAAATCGCTTATTATTCTTAGCGAGGTTCTTTTCAGTATCGTTGGTGTATTGCTTGGTGTAATGCTCTTCGGAATGGACATTGTCATCCTGATGACCGGCCTCGGAATCGTAGCCCTTGGAGGAATTGTGGCCCGAAACGGGATATTGATTGTCGAGTTTATTGATGCGAAGAAAAAGGAAGGAATGCCTACGCGACGTGCAATTATTGAAGGAGGCAGAACGCGTATCACACCGGTTATCCTTACAGCAACCTCAACCATGCTGGGACTGGTTCCCCTGGCAGTGGGTATGAACATTAATTTCGTTACCATTTTCACCGAACTGAACCCACACATCTATTTCGGGGGCGACAACGTTGCTTTCTGGAGTCCACTGGCCTGGTCGATTATTTTCGGTTTGAGTTTTGCCACTTTCCTTACCCTGATGTTTGTTCCTGCTTTGTATGAGCTGGATTATACAGTCAGACTGAAATTACAAAGGCGTAAAAATCTGAAACGGATAAAAGCGTTGAAAAAGTAATTGATAAGAGTTTAATCAAATAGAAAACGGCGGAAAGGGTGACTTTTCCGCCGTTCTTTTATTTGACTACGAATGTTCAGACATCCAATACCTATGTTTGATTATCAACGCCTAACAGGACAATTGCCGTAAAGTAATAATCCTTACCTTAGCGGTCATGGGACAACTATTACTACCAATATTTCCA
>JAUYTA010000390.1 GCA_030695265.1 Bacteroidota bacterium | reverse complement strand
GCAAAACGTTCTTTGCCGTCTGCAAAAAATACGACGTTTCGCCCGGCGATGCCTGCCTGAAGTTTGCCCTGGCAATGCCGCAGGTAAACGCGGTGGCGCTCAACCCAAGCAAACCCGAACGCATCCGCCGGAATGTGGATGTGCTGTCTGTTGATTTGCCTTCCGGATTCTGGAAAGAACTGAAAGACCAAAAAATAATTGGCGAACATTTCAAATACCTGTAAGATGATCATTGATTCACACCATCATTACTGGAAATACAATCCTGTAGAATACGACTGGATTGATGATTCGATGAAAGTTATCCGTACCGATTTTCTTCCTGAAAAACTGGAGACAACCATCAGGGAAGCCGGAATCGACGGGGTTGTTTCGGTTCATGCGCGCCAATCGGTCGAAGAAACCGACTGGCTGATCGGTATGGCTCATCAAAATAAATTCATGAAAGGCGTGGTCGGCTGGCTACCTTTGGTTCAGGACGATATTGAGGCTTACCTTGAAAAATATTCCGGCGAAAAAATACTGAAAGGCATACGACACGTGGTACAGGGAGAACCCGATCCTGAATTTATCCTCCGGAATGATTTTAACCGGGGCATTTCGTTGCTGAAAAAATATTCGCTTGTTTACGATATCCTGATTTTCGAACGGCAGTTGCCCAACACCGTCAGATTTGCCGATCAGCATCCAGACCAGCTTTTTGTGCTCGACCACATTGCCAAACCGCTCATCAGGAAAAATGAATTGTCTCCGTGGAAAGAGAACATTCAGGAACTGGCAAAACGTGAAAACGTGAGTTGCAAAATTTCAGGAATGGTTACCGAAGCTGATTTTACAAATTGGACACCCGAACAACTTCTACCCTATTTCGATGTTATTCTTAAAGCTTTTGGCCCCAACCGTCTGCTTTTTGGCTCCGACTGGCCGGTTTGCCTGGTTGCCACATCGTATAAAAACTGGGCGGACCTGGTGAGGAAAAACATTTCATCTTTTTCAGAAACGGAACAGGCAAAAATAATGGGCGAAAACGCCTTCCGGATTTATGATTTGTGAATGATGAATAAAGATTGCTGGCAACAGCAATGACTACTGAATGACAATTGAATGACTACAAATGACAAAAGATACCATGAAAGCAATTCAAATAATAACACCGGAAAATATTCAGATTACTGAACGCTCTGCGCCGGTTGCAGGGAAAAGCGAAGTGCTGCTGAAAATCAATTATGTCGGGTTCTGCGGTTCCGATCTCAGCACATTTTTGGGGAAAAACCCAATGGTGGATTATCCCCGCGTTCCGGGACATGAAATCTCGGCAGTAATTGCCGCTGTTGGCGAAGAAGTTCCGGCAAATTTCAAAACCGGACAAGCAGTTACTGTTGTTCCCTACACCAACTGCGGCCAGTGCTCATCGTGCCGGAAAGGCCGTGTAAACGCCTGCCGGTACAACCAGACGCTCGGCGTTCAACGTGATGGAGCCATGCAGGAATTCATCACTGTTCCATGGCAGAAACTGATTATCGACGACCTGCTTTCGGCAAAAGAACTGGCGATGGTTGAGCCGCTGACTGTTGGATTTCATGCCATTGATCGGGGAAGGGTAACCGACATTGACACCGTAATGATTTTCGGCTGCGGAATGATCGGTTCAGGAGCAATTATTCGAGCTGCTTTGCGTGGCGCAAAAGTGATTGCTGTTGACATCGACGATCAGAAACTGGAACTTGCCCGAAAAATCGGGGCAAACTATTGCATCAATTCAAAAACTACCAACCTGCACGACGCTTTGCAGGAAATCACCGGCGGACATGGCCCGAATGTAATTATCGAGGCTGCCGGAAACCCGTTCACGTACCAGGCTGCCTTGGAAGAAGCCGCGTTTGCTGCCCGCGTGGTTTGCATCGGTTACGCAAAAAATGAGGTCAGTTTTGCCACCAAACTTTGGGTTCAGAAAGAAATCGACATTTTGGGTTCCAGAAATGCAACGCCTTCCGACTTTGAAGCGGTAATCAATTACCTTAAACAAGGCAATTTTCCACTCGACGAAATGATCACCCGCATTATTCAACCTGAGGAAGCTGCTGAAGCAGTTGTTGCCTGGGCTGCCAATCCAGGGCAAGTGATGAAAATTCTGGTTCAGTTTTAAAACTCTGCCGAGAAAGTTAAAACTTATGTATCCGATAATTTACCTTAATGTCATTAATAGTAGTTTCCTGAGCGCGTAGCAGTCGAAGGGCATTCAATTGTTATTGGGTAGTCATTAAGTTGCCATGGAATTACAACAGAATGACAATAAATTGCAACAATTGACTGATGCAGGATACCAAATCGGCACGCAAACGGACAATCATTTAAAACTTTAACTTTGAGCGCAGAACATTAAACTATTTGATATGAGCAAAAATTATTGCCTGATTATGGCCGGAGGCTCCGGAACACGTTTCTGGCCACGCAGCCGGGTTGCAAAACCGAAACAATATCTCAGCCTTTTTGGTGACCAATCGCTTATTCAGGAGTCGGTAAAGCGGTT
>JAUYTA010000388.1 GCA_030695265.1 Bacteroidota bacterium | reverse complement strand
GGTGAAACTTTACGTGTTTTTGACTTATAAAAATACAAAATCACATGTCACATCATCATCATACATCAAGAAATTTAGCCATTACAGTTATTCTGAATGGCATCATTACAATTGCTCAGTTTGTCGGAGGAATTATTTCAGGAAGTTTGGCCTTGATTTCGGATGCTTTGCACAACCTTAGCGACGTAGTTTCAGTGATTTTGGCATACTTGGCGCATCGTATCGGCATGAAACCACAAACTCTTCAGTCAACTTTTGGGTACAAAAGGGCCGAAATATTGGCAGCATTTATCAACGCGATTACGCTGATTGCCATATCGGTTTATTTATTGATCGAAGCCGGAAAAAGGTTTCTAAACCCAAAAGAGGTTGAATATATCTGGATGTTGAGTTTGGGGTTTCTGGGTTTTGTGGCAAACGGACTTTCGGTGCTGATTCTTCATCAGAACAAAGAAGAAAACCTGAACATCAGGGCTGCTTACCTGCATTTGATCGGCGATGCACTGACTTCGGTAGCAGTGATGGTTGGCGCCGTATTTATCTGGCTGTTTGAAATTTACTGGATCGATCCGCTGGTAACGGTACTGATCAGCGTTTATATCTTCGTCCATACTTATCAAATACTGAAGGAAAGTGTTGGAATTTTGATGCAGTTTGCGCCTGCAAAAATCGACCAGCAGGAAGTCGTTCTTGTACTTCAGGAAATAGAACAAATTTGCAGTGTTCATCATGTTCATTTGTGGCAATTGTCCGACCATCAGATTTATTTTGAAGCACACCTGGTTTTGAACAGTAACTTTCCTATTGTGGAAACGCAGTTGATTACCGAAAATGCGAAACATCTCTTAAACAGCCGCTTCGGTATCAGTCACGCTACTTTTCAGTATGAATTTACTTCCTGTGAGAATTGTGAATGCTAAAAATAAGCACAAAATTACCCTGTTGAACCGCATTTTGTTGGTAACGATATTGTATTATATTTGATTTTCAGGAATTGCCGGAATTTATTTTGGTGATAGATTCCTAACCTAACTTTTTCAAACTGATGACTATGAAATACATGTTCCTCCTTATCGTGATCGCGTTGTTTGCACAAAAATCTGACGCCCAATTCAGTAAATACTTCAACGATAAAACCTTGCGACTCGATTATTACCATTGCGGAAATAGCGGAAGCGAACAGTTTTTCTTCGACGAACTGATTGAGGAACCTTTCTGGGCCGGTTCGAAAACCAATCTGATTGACACCAAAGGCTACGGGAATCATTTTGTGGAAGTACGCACTGCTGAAACCAAAGAGCTGATTTATTCGCGCGGGTATTGCACGCTTTTTGGCGAATGGCAAACTACACCCGAAGCGAAAACAACCCAAAAATGTTATCCTGAATCGGTGGTGATGCCTTTTCCGCAGGAGAAAGTGGTGGTTTCGATTACCAGCCGGAATAGGGAAGGGGTATTTGAAACAAAGTTTGAATATTCGGTTGACCCGAAAAGTTATTTCATCAAAAAGCAACGCAGGGATCTTCCGGTTTTTGATATCGTCAATTCTGGCAATCCGGCTGAAAAGGTTGATATCGTGTTTCTTCCTGAAGGTTACACCGAAGATCAGAAAGAACTTTTTATGGAAGATTGCCGGAAATTTACCGATGAGTTTTTTGGATACTCGCCGTATTCCGAGAACAAGGATAAATTCAACATTCGTGGTGTTTGGGCAGCGTCAAAACAAGAAGGTCCGGATATTCCCGGCGATAATATCTGGAATGAAACCTGCATAAAAGCTTCCTATTATACTTTCGACTCCGAACGCTACCTGATGGTGAACGATTTTCAGGTAGTTAGGGATATCGCAGGAAATGCGCCATACGATTACATATACATTCTGGCAAATACAGATAAATACGGCGGCGGCGCCATTTATAATTTCTACGGAATCAGCGCTGCTCATCATGCTGATGAAACCGGTAAGATTTTCATCCACGAATTCGGCCATTTATTTGCCGGTCTGGGCGATGAATACGTTGGTGGCGTTGAGTATTCCGACTTTTATAAAACCAATATTGAACCCTGGGAACCCAATCTGACAACACTGGTTAACTTTGACAAGAAATGGAAAAATATGCTACCTGAAGGAGCGCCAATTCCAACTCCTGAAAAGCAGTGGAAAAAGGAAACGCTGGGAGTGTATGAAGGTGGCGGATATGTAACAAAAGGCGTTTACCGTCCCTGGATCAATTGCCTGATGAACAACCTGCACACCATTGACGTTTTTTGTCCGGTTTGCAGCAAGTCAATTCAGGAGGTGATTGACTTTGATTGCAAGTAAACACCCTTTACTCATAAAATTTAGCAAGCCAGTCCAAACCGATTTTGGCCACTTCCAAATCCTGTTCGCCGCTGCCACCCGAAAAAACAGCAAGAATATATCCGGAATTTACCTTTCTGATCAGTCCGCCCTGATATCCCAGTTCTCCTGAATAAATTTCACGGATTTTGCTTCCGCTGTCACGATGGGTGTCGGCCATTTCGGAGGCTTTGGTGTAGGCTATGCCCAGCAAGTTTGACTTGCCGCTCGTTAAATTGCCCACTACTTTCATTTTCGAATTCCATGATTCAGTAACATTGCCCGGAATAAATGCAATCACCGCAACTCCTTTGATAGAAATCTTTTGAGCGGCCAGTTCGATCAGAGCCAAACTCTTGTCAGCCTGTTTAATAAATATGCTCTCTCCTGAATTTTTATCAGCCTGCTTCGATTTGGCCTGATTGGTTTGATAGAATCCGGAAGCCATCACCAGCGCAAGTATTAAAATGATTTTCTTCATGTTGGATAAATTTAATGTGTTTAGTCAGATTATCTTAAATGGTAATTAAAACAAATATAAACGGATTTTTCCTTAATTTTAAACAAAATTTTAAAACCTGACTCCATGAACACACCAAAGAACTATCCTTTATCGCGCCGCAGTTTTATCAAAGTATCTGCCGCCACCACTGCCGGGGTTTCCATGTTATCAATGGCCGGCTGTACAACGGAAAAAATGCCCTCGCCCATGAAACGCAAATTTGGCAACTTCGATTTTGAAGTGACCACGCTTGCCCTTGGAGGCCAGGCTTCGCTGCAATGGACACCCGCTGATGTCGATCCCGTGCCAATTATTCTCAAAGCGTTCAAACTGGGCATCAATTATTTCGACACATCAAACCTCTATGCCGACAGTCAGTTAAATTTCAACAAAGCATTCAAAACATTGAACCTGATTCCCGGAGAAGCAAATTACGATGAAAAACTTCGGAAATCAATCTGGCTGACCAGTAAAACCTGCATGCGCTGGGGAAAACCGGGGTGGACGGAAAGGGAAAACGTAAACAACTGGTCGAATGGAATGCCTGAGGTACAGTGTGCGGTGGATGATGTGAAACGCTCGCTCACGCAGATTTTTGGCGACAATCAGGGCGGTTATCCTGAAGGCGCTTACCTCGACATGGTTTTGATTCATACCCTGCACAATACCGCTGAAATTGATGTGCTTTACGAAGG
>JAUYTA010000386.1 GCA_030695265.1 Bacteroidota bacterium | reverse complement strand
CTTTGGAAAAGTTATTTCTAAATACCGGTTCTATAACGTTTGGTGTGGGTAATTATTTTTCAAATTCATTGATGATTAATAAGGTTAGGTTGGTGGGGTGATAAATGTTCTACTAAGGTTTAAAAACGGAAATAAGTTTTTTTGATTAATGAGCCTGTTGTACAGATAATTAATCAATTAAATTTTTCGAAACCTTATTTTGAAAATTTAACCTTAGTAGAAATAGTAACCATACAAACCCAACCTTATTACCTTATTTAAGATAGTAAAAATGAAAAGGTGTAATTCGCGAAAAAAGTTATAACCCACACCATCCGTTATAGAGCCTTTAATCTTAATGACCCCCAATGCAAAAAAACCACTCCTATATCGTTCATCTGAAGCCACTTCTCCCCTACCGTAAAATCATGCAACTATTGACTTTTTGCTTCATTTTTATCCTGTCAGTTTCTGAAGTTTCGGCACAGGAATATTTTCAGCAGGAAGTCAATTTCAGGATAAATGTTACGCTGAACGATAAATTGCACGAATTAAACGCCTTTGAAACAATTGAATACATCAACAACTCACCCGACACGCTTCATTCGCTTTATTTTCATTTGTGGCCGAATGCCTATTCAAACAACAAAACCGAATTGGCCAAACAGTTATTCCGTATCAATGGGAAACAAAAACTTTTTAACGATCCTGAATTGCAGGGATACATCGATTCACTCGACTTTAAGGTTAACAACCAGCAGGTTCAGTGGAATTTACTGGCAGACCAACCGGATATTTGCAAAATATTCCTGAATGCTCCGCTTAAATCAGGCGACACGATACTGATCACCACACCGTTTCATGTAAAAATACCCAAAGGGGTAACCTCCAGATTGGGACATATCGGCGAATCCTATCAGATTTCGCAATGGTATCCAAAACCGGCTGTTTACGACCGCAACGGCTGGCATCCGATGTCGTATCAGGATCAAGGCGAATTTTATTCCGAATTCGGAAGTTTCGATGTAAGCATTACTTTGCCTGAAAATTACATCGTAGGCGCAACCGGAATACTGCACAATACCGACGAACTTGACATGCTTGACAAACTGGCTGCCGACACTGCATGGATCAAAACAATACCTTCTAAAGAAGCGGAGTTTCCGCCTTCATCAGAAAAAATGAAAACACTCCGTTACACAGAAAGCAACATCCACGATTTTGCATGGTTTGCCGATAAGCGGTTTCATGTTTTGAAAGGGAAAGTGAAACTTCCGAATTCAGGAAAAGAGGTAACTACGTGGGCAATGTTTACCAATCAGCAGGCCGAACTTTGGAAAGATGCCATTCCTTACATAAATAATGCGCTCTGGTATTTTTCGAAATGGAACGGCGATTATCCCTACGAAAGTTTTACAGCTTTGCAAAGCGCACTGAGCGCCGGAAACGGAATGGAATATCCCGGCATTACGGTAATCGGAATGACAAGAGATGCTTATGCTTTGGATGATGTGATTGCACACGAAATAGGGCACACATGGTTTTACAGTGCTTTGGGATCAAACGAACGCAGGTATCCGTTTATGGACGAAGGAATTACCAGCGCAAACGAAGTGCGGTACATGAACGAAAGATATCCCGACAAGAAACTTTGGGAGGTCATGATCAGAAACACGAAACT
>JAUYTA010000382.1 GCA_030695265.1 Bacteroidota bacterium | reverse complement strand
TACTGATTCGATGAGGGTTTCAGCAGTTTGTTCAAAATTGTACTTGCTTTCGCTCACAGAGAACATCAATTTAGAAAATGAGAAATAGACGACCAACCCTGAAATAATTATCCCGGATAAAAGTCCGACTATAAAATTTTTAGCAGGATTCGAAGTTGATTTCTTCGAACGTGGTGAGTTTTTCATGGTTTTTATTTTTTGAAATGAATACTGATAACAAATTTATTTGGGCATTTGTTTTTTGCTCTAAGGCCTTTACAATTTTCCGGTAGAAAAAAGACTATCAATGATCAGTACGATCATCATCAACAGATACATAAAGTTAAGCTTCAGAAAAGATGCCCTTACCGGAATATCTTTTTTTACCATTATTCCGGAAGTAAGCGAAAATAATAAGTAAAAAATATAGACCAACAGTAATAACATGGTTATTGTTCCTTGCAATACGGTCAATGCAACAATAAAGGCCGTTGCAATAGTGGCCAAAATCCAGGTATAACTCAACCGCTTAATTTGGTTGTCGTTAAATACTGAATTCAGGCTTGGGTAGCCTGCCAGTGTATATTCTTTCCCGAACATGAGCAGTAATAGCCAGAAATGAGGAATTTGTCCGATAAAAAAGAAAAGTGCAACCCAGATAATTTGCTCGTCAATCAGCGCGCCTCCGCCCGCAAACCAACCAATATATGGCGGCAACGCCCCAACCAGCGAACCCGGAACGACCGCAAAGGCAGTTACTTTTTTTAGTGGGGTATAAATAGCATTGTATGACAACAAAGTGAGAAAACTGGTATTAAAAACGATTGGTGGAAAACTTGCCAGCAAAATAGCACCACCAAAGGCAAAAAATAAAAATGCTATCCAAATGGCACCTTTCACACTTATTTTTCCTGAAGGGATAGGCCTGTTTTTGGTCCTTGGCATCAAGGCATCCGTTTTGTATTCCTGAATGTGGTTAATCGCTCCCGAACTGCACGACATTAGAAATACTCCTGACATCAGCATCCACACTTCACTGCCAAATGAGCCTGTTTTCATGGTAAAACCTACAAGAGCAGATAAAGCAATGGGCAAAGATATACGCACTTTGCCCAGCTCAGCTATAATTTTTATCCAGGTCAACATAAATAGTTAATTTACAATTTTGTTATTGACTATTTACAATTGAATTTGGTGAAATGGTAAATTGTAAATGGTTAAATGGTAAATCATTTTAAGGTTTTCAGGTACTCTGTAATTTGAACGATATCTTCGTCGGAAAGCTGGCCTTCGTATGGCATCATTAAACCTTTGTTGAATCCTTTTACCACATCGGCATTCGGGTCATATATTGATCGTTTGATGTATTCGTCATCAACGGTAACCACACGTTCTTTTCCACCAGTAATTATCGTGACCTCATGTCCGTAAACTCCTTTGAATGATGGGCCAATTAATTTTGATCCGTCAACAGTGTGGCAGGCGAAACAGCCAATGTTTTTCATGATACGTTTTCCATTGGCAGCCGGTGAATCAGTTATTGCTGCAACTTGTTGCGTGGTATCAACATACCAGGAATTAAATTGCTGTTCGGGCATTACCTTTACAGTGTTAATCATGTAGGAGTGGTTTAGTCCGCAGTATTCAGTACAAAACAGGTCGTAAAGTCCTTCTCGTTGCGCTATAAACCAAACCATTTTTTCCCTGCCAGGAACTACATCTTCCTTTACTCGGAAAGAGGGAATGTATAAACTATGAATCACGTCGAGCGAAACAAGGTTGAGTTTAACCGCTTTGTCCATTGGAACAAAAAGGGTATCTGTTCTTTTTCCGTTTTCGTACTCGAAAGTGAAATTCCACATCCTTGCGGTAACTTTAATGTTAAAACTGTCATCCGGCGCTTTTTTCATTGGCGCCCAACCAGCCCAACCATAATAAAACATTACCAAAACCAGGATCGTAGGAATTATAGTCCAGATAATTTCCAGCTTAGTACTTCCTTTAATCTGCGTAGCAACCGGGTTTTTATGCTTGTTGTATTTGAAAACAAAATACAACATTGTAAAAGTCAATCCGATCAGAAAGACAAAGGATATTCCCATAATTATTACAAAGGATCTATCGACCCCTGCCACAAAATTGGACGCATTAGTAGTATTAGATAAGATATACATAAGCATTTATCTGAAATAGTAATCTAAAAATGTGATAAAAATTACAGCAAAAAACAACAGGACGACAAAACCTACCATGAAACGCAACAATGGTTGATCGAACTTCAGGTGCATGAACCAGGTTAAAACCAATACAGATTTAACGGTTGCAAATATCATAGCCCCCAATACTGAATATGAGCCAAGGTTTATTTTGGTAATCCCTATCGACATGAATGTCATGGCAACCAGTGCAATCAGAATATATACGTAAACCCTGTAAGGAACTATATGATGTTTTTCAGTTTCCATTTGAAAAGTATTTCTTAATGAATTAAATAGAACAATGGGAACAGGAATATCCAGATCAGATCTACAAGGTGCCAGTACAAACCGGCATTTTCGAGTAACGAAGGCCGATCGGCGTTTACTGTTCCTTTTTGAATCTTGTTCAGTGCCACTATAATAATCACAAGCCCAACAATAATGTGAAGTGCATGAAGTCCGGTCATCACGAAATACAGGCCGAAGAACAGTATTTCACCTTTCCCCAAATCATTTAATAAATGTTCAGATCCCGGCCATATCCCGTGGTCAAATTTAACTCCCCATTCAAAATATTTGTTGATCAGGAAAATGACCGCCAGAATGATGGTGATTTCGAGCAAAAGAACTGTCAACCCTTTGTTTTTTTTCTGAAGGGAGGAAGTTGACATGGCGATGGTCATACTGCTCACCAGAAGAATAATGGTATTGATTGCCCCAATCGTAATATTTAGTTCCTTTCCGGCCATTTGAAAGGCTTCTGGGTTCAGAAACCGGTATATCGCGTAAACGATGAAAAGACCGCCAAAAAGGAGCAGTTCGGTAAATATAAAAAGCCACATTCCCATTTTTGATGCTTCCTGATCGTAATGGGGATCTGAATGTTGTGCTACATGTTCCATAAAGTGATGTCAAAGTTTAGTATTCGTAAGGTCCGTCTTTTTCTCCGTACACAGGTATTTCATCAAAATTTTCCAAAGGAGGTGGCGAAGGCACCGTCCATTCAAGTGTTTTACTGTTCCATGGGTTCATTTCAGCAATTGGTCCGTTTTTAGCCGATCTGAACAGGTTGATTACCACGATAAGCAATCCAAATGTCATAACCCATGAACCAAGCGATGAAAGGATATTTGCTGCATGAAACTCGGGTAAATAATCGTAATAGCGGCGCGGCATTCCCATCATTCCCAGGTAAAACATCGGTGAATATAAGGTGAGGAATCCAACGGTAAAAAATGCCCATCCAACTTTCGCCCAGACTTTGTCGTACATACGGCCAAACATTTTGGGGAACCAATAGTGGATGGCACCGAAGAAAGCAAAACCAACGCCTCCAAATACAATGAAGTGAAAGTGTGCAACCACAAATGCAGTATCGTGAACATGCACATTCGCAGCCAATGCGCCAAGCACCAAACCGGAAAAACCTCCGATCATGAAAACAAAAATGAAACTAACTGCCCATAAAAACGGAGCTTCAGGATTAATAGAACCCTTGTGCATGGTTGAAATCCAGTTAAATACCTTAATAGCACTTGGTATGGCGACAATAAATGTCAGGATCGAAAAAGTATATTGTGCAGTTCCGCTCATTCCTGAAGTAAACATGTGGTGGCCCCAAACGAAGTAACCTACAAAGGCAATGGCCAATGTTGAAGCAATGATTGCACGGTATCCGAATATATGTTTTTGTGAGATTGTTGGAATAATTTCAGAATTGGCACCCATCGCCGGATGTTTCTTTACGTAAACGGCGGGGTGGGAATAAATCCAGAATAAATGCTGGTATAA
>JAUYTA010000371.1 GCA_030695265.1 Bacteroidota bacterium | reverse complement strand
TTCTTCCAAATTTATAAACAGGTTTAAGTTTATACCAACCACCAACAAAGAAGCGGTTAAACAAACCATTGAAATGATGAATGCTTTGAAATAATTTTTTTGAAGTTTTCAATCCATAAAACCACATCAACCTTTAACCTTTTTTTTTATGGAATTACAAATCATCCAAAACAAAATTTACGAGATTCGCGGAATGAGGGTAATGCTCGATTTCGATTTGGCAGAAATGTATGAAACCGAAACCAAGCGTCTAAAAGAGGCCGTTAGACGAAATCTTAATCGTTTTCCTTCCGATTTTATGTTCGAATTAAACGGAGAAGAATATAATTTTCTAAGGACGCAATTTGCGACCTTAGAAAAACCAGGCAGAGGAAAATTTAGTAAGTATCTGCCATTTGCATTTACCGAACAAGGAGTTGCAATGCTTGCAAGCATACTGAATAGTCCGAAAGCCATCGAAATTAATATTTCTATTGTGCGTGCTTTTATAGCATTAAGACAATACGCCCTTGGTTATGCCGAACTTAACCAAAAGCTGGAAAGTTTTATGATCGAAACCAACATGCAATTTAACGACATTTACCAGGCGCTTACCGAGTTGGCCAGCACTAAAGCAATTGAAAAACCTAAAAATCACATAGGATTCCTAAGGATTTAAAATATATGAAGCGAACATGCCGCAGAAATAATTTCATTGGAGGCGGCACAGAAAGAGAATGAAAATATAGTTTGAGGTGGACGCTTTCATGTTGGAAAGAATTGAAAAAATAGATATCTCGAATGGAATTTTGATTTTGCACGGATAAAACAAATCAACGAGGCCAACTCGTGCGGGGATATTTTTTACTCGTGTGGTCATATTCTCAACTCGTGCGTCATATCTTTAACTCGGACAGGGATATTTTTAAGAAAGAATGGTTTTTGTATAATAAAGCTAACTTTACGAGCCAAAATTTAACTTGAAAATGACTCAAAAACAACTCGAAGATTACCTCTGGGGAGCAGCCAACATACTGCGTGGAATGATTGATGCGGCTGACTTTAAGCAATATATTTTCCCTTTGCTGTTTTTTAAACGTGTTAGCGATTTATGGGATGAAGAATTTCAACAAGCTTTGGACGAAAGCGATAACGATTTAAGTTATGCTGAATTTGCCGAAAATCACCGTTTCCAGATTCCGAAAGACTGCCATTGGGACGATGTTCGCAAGAAAACCATTGATGTGGGCGATGCTTTGCAAAAAGCCTTGAATGGTATTGAAAAAGCCAACTTTGAGATGTTGCACGATGTGTTTGGCGATGCCCAATGGACCAACAAACGCCGCATGAGCGACGAAAAGATGCTCGATCTGATTGAGCATTTTAGCAAAATGAAACTCACCATTGCCGAAGTGCCTCACGACATTATGGGCGAAGGCTACGAATACCTGATTAAAAAATTTGCCGACGATAGCGGGCACACTGCAGCCGAGTTTTACACCAACCGCACAGTTGTAAAACTTATGACTCAAATTACCGACCCGCAAAGCACCGAAAGTATATATGACCCCACCTGTGGAAGTGGTGGTATTTTGCTTAGTGCGGCTTTGCACCTGAAAGCACAGGGCAAAGAATACCGCACCCTGAAATTATACGGACAAGAGTTAAACCTGATTACTTCGGCCATTGCCCGCATTAACATGTTTATGCACAATGTCGATGAATTTTTGATTGTGCAGGGCGATACACTCGACAGCCCGCAAATATTGGAAAACGACGAACTGAAACAGTTTGATGTGATTATGGCCAATCCTCCTTACAGCGTAAAGAAATGGAGCCAGCAGAAATGGATGAACGACCCGTTTGGACGCAACATCTGGGGAACTCCGCCACAGGGTTGCGCCGACTATGCCTTTCAACAACACGTCATGAAAAGCCTCAACCCTGAAACCGGGCGCAGTGTGGTGCTTTGGCCGCATGGCGTATTGTTTCGCGATGCCGAAGGCGACATACGCCGGCGCATGATTAAAGAAGATTATGTGGATGCTGTGATTGGCTTGGGCAAGAACCTCTTTTACAACAGCAGCATGGAAAGTTGTTTGCTGGTTTGCCGTATGAAAAAGCCAAAAGAGCGCAAAGGCAAAATCATTTTTATTGATGCAAAAGATGAATTACGAATTGACCGCACCAATGCCTGGTTGGAACCAAAGCACATTAAAAAGATAAGCGAAGCTTACTGGAAATTTAAAGATGCTGAAGGTTTTGCCAAAGTAATGGCCAATAAAGAAGTGTTGGAAAACAATGGTAACCTGAGTTTGCAACTGTATGTAAAACAAGCTGCTGTAGAAAACGCACACAATACCGAAGATTTAATTGCTGAAATTAAAACAGGTCAACAGCAAATCAACGATTCCATTGATAATTTATTTGCACAGCTTAAAAATATTGGGATTGAATCATGAATAAACCATTAATTAAAAATAGCCTATACTCCCAGATTGCAACGCTTTTGCAGGCGGCAAGGCAAAATGTAGTGCGCGCTGTAAACCAAACGATGGTTTACACCTACTTCGAAATTGGGAGAATGATCGTTGAAGATGAACAACAAGGAAAAGAACGTGCCGAATATGGCAAGCAGGTTTTAAAGGAACTTTCAATACGGCTTACTGCTCAATTTGGAAAAGGATTTTCAAAACGGAATCTTGAGCAGATGCGGCAGTTTTTTCTCACCTATTCAATTGCGCAGAAATCGTCTGCGCAATTACAACTTATTGAAAATGAAGAAATCCCAATTCGACCAACCATTTTTGCTGAATTGCAAATTATTGAAAATAATGCAAATGAAATTTCCGAGACGGTTTCTCGTAAATTCATCCTTTCATGGTCGCACTATCTTAAACTAATTCGCATTGAAAACCCTGATGAACGTAGTTTTTATGAAATAGAATGTGCAGCTAATAATTGGAGTTTAAAAGAGCTGCAACGGCAATTTGATACTGCTTTATACGAGCGACTGGCTCTCAGTCGCGATAAAGCAGGCATCATGCAATTGGCCGAAAAAGGGCAAATTATTGAAAAACCATTGGATATACTCAAAGACCCTTATATTCTCGAATTTCTTGATTTACCCGATAAACACCAATACTCCGAAAGCGAACTCGAAACCGAAATCATCGACAAACTCGAACATTTTCTACTTGAACTGGGCAAGGGATTTACTTTTGTAGCAAGGCAGTTCAGGATGACCATTGACGAAAAACACTATAAAGCCGACCTTGTCTTCTTTAACCGATTGCTGAAATGCTTTGTGGTGATTGACCTAAAAATTGGTGAGTTAACCCATCAGGACATTGGGCAAATGCAGATGTATGTGAACTACCATGACCGGGTTGTGAAACTGCCCGACGAAAACAAAACCATCGGTATTGTACTTTGCAAAGACAAAAGCCAAACATTGGTTGAATTTACCCTGCCTGAAAACAACGACCAGATATTCGCCAGCCGATACCGTACCGTTTTACCCGATAAACAAACATTTATCCAACTTTTAAATCAGGAAGAGGCATGAAGTTGAGAAAAGATAAATGGTGTATTGTTCAAATTGGAAGTATTGTTTCTGAGTTAAGAAATACTTCTAATAATCCTATTGAAGAAGGCTTTATTAAATATGTTGGTTTTGAGCATATTGAACCAGAGAACATTAACTTGAAGCAATTTGGTGATTTGAACGATGGTGTTACATTTAAAAAAACCTTCAAAAAGAATGATGTTCTATTTGGTAAGATTAGAGCATATTTAAAAAAGGTTGTTATTGCGCCTATTGATGGTATTTGCTCTGGAGATATTTTAGTTCTCAGAACGAAAGACGACAAAAAATTAAGTCAAGAACTTCTTGCTTACTTCCTTACCACGGAGTCTTTCTTGAAGCAAGCCGTAGATTCTTCAATTGGAACAACTTTGCCAAGAACCAAGTGGCAACACTTATCCAAACATGAATTCCCCCTTCCTCCCCTCGAAGAGCAAAAACAAATAGCCTCACTTTTTCAATCCCTCGAAAAGGCTATGGAGCAGGTGGAGGGGCAGGAGAAGAATTTATTGAAATTGAAAAACAACTTGCTCAAAGATTTATTCAATGAAAAGCAGCAATTCGGAACTCATTTAACAGCAAACAACTTTGAAACAGTGCGGTTTGATAAAGTTGCCATCAATATTTCGGAACGGGTTGAACCAAAGAAAACAGAATTAACCACCTATGTTGGGTTGGAACATTTAGATGCTGATAACCTTCGAATTGAACGGACCGGAATTCCTGATGATGTGATTGGAACCAAACTAAAAATTTACAAAGGCGATATTATTTTCGGCAAACGCAGAGCCTATTTGCGAAAGTTGGCAGTATCGCATTTCGATGGTATTGCATCCGCGCACAGCATGATTTTAAGAGCCAACGAAAAACACATCGAAAAGGATTTTCTGCCTTATTTTATGCAGTCGGATGCGTTTATGAGCAGAGCCGTTCAAATTTCGGAAGGTTCACTTTCGCCAACAATAAAAAACAAAACTTTAGCGCAACAGGAATTCACTTTGCCGAAAAAAGAAAAGCAACAAGAGCTGATTGCCATCTTCAAACAGTTTGATTTAACAATGGATCAACTCAGGCAACAAAAAACCACCTTGAAGAATTTAAAGCAGAAGTTGTTGAATGAGATATTAGGATAAATTTTCTATTTTTAAACCATGGCGATTGACCTTGAAAAAATCAACTTATATAGGATTATTCCAATTCAGAATCTGGATCAAAATCTGCGTCATGGATTGTATTGCAAGAATGCAGGTAGAAATGATCCTGACTTTGTAACCATTGGTAGCCAGGACGTAATTACACGACGAGATAGAGCTATTGTAAAATGTTTCCCTGATACGGTGGTTAACGATTACGTTCCTTTCTACTTTTCAGTTCGAACGCCAATGCTTTATAATATCATTACCGGTCATGGAGTTCCTTCTCGTCCGCAAGGAGACATTATTTATTTGTGTTGTAGGCTTACAGACATTACTTCATCTGAATTACAATGGTGTTATACCAATGGAAATGCAGCATCAGCTATCACGAAGTTTTATAAAAAATTGGAGAATATTCAAAACAAGGTTGATTGGCATTCAATAAATACTACCGATTTTCGTGATGAAAATGCTGATGGAGATGAAGACCGGGTGCGTAAAAAACATGCAGAGTTCCTGGTAAAGGAACATGTTCCGGTAGAATACGTTAAAGCAATTGTTGTTTTAAATGAAGAAAAAAGAGATGAAGTGCTGGTAATTTTGGAAAAATTAAATTCAACTATACCGGTATTAATAAATCCAAAACAAAAATTCTATTTCTTATGAATTATTTAATAGGAAACTTACTCGAAGCCGATACGCAAGCATTAGTTAACACGGTAAATACGGTTGGTGTAATGGGGAAAGGAATTGCTTTGCAATTCAAAGAACATTACCCCACTAACTTTAAAATTTACGCCAGTGCATGCAAAAAGGGTGAGATGCAAATTGGGAAAATGCTTGTTGTTAGTGAAAACACCTTAGATGGAGAGAAGATCATCATTAATTTCCCTACCAAAACAGAATGGTTTAAAAAATCGCAATACAATTACATTGAAGAAGGATTAAAAGATCTTGTAAAAGTCATTGGCGAATATAAGATACAGAGTATTGCAATTCCACCGTTAGGGTGCGGAAATGGTGGATTAAAATGGGAAAAAGTAAAGTTCTTAATAGATAAATATCTTGGGAATCTTTCAAATGTTTCCATTACCGTCTTTGAACCTAATGACGCGGTAAAAGAAATATTACAAAAGGAAGAAGTTAGAAAGGAGTATGGTCTAACCGATGCAAGAGCCATGCTGCTTTATGCACTTTTTAAGTACGAGAAATTAGGTGAAATAGCTACCGTTTTTGCAGCAAATAAATTGGCTTACTTTCTGCAAAAGAGTGGGGAACCATTGCGACTACAATTTGCACCTTATATTTACGGCCCATATGCACAGGCAGTTGAAAAAGTTCTGTATGCTTTAAATGGGAAATACCTTAAGGGGATGGAACAAATGAAGGCAAGAGCTTTTGAACCATTGCAACTCAATTACGAAAGATATGACGAGATTGAAACCTATGTCAAAACAAATTTAAGTTTTGAACAAAAACAACGCCTGGAAAATCTGTTTCAAGTTATTGAAGGATTTGAAACAACACTTTCTTTAGAAATACTTGCTTCAACCCATTTTTTAAAGAGCCAGCAACCAGGCATAACCAAAAATGAGCTTTTTGAAAAAATACAGAATTGGAATGAGAGAAAGAAAAATTTAATCACCGAAGAATACATCAGTATAGCATTGGATCATCTTGGCGATTACGAGAGAAAACTTTACATAGCTTAAACTTCCAATGCACTTCAACGAACAAAATAGCGTCGAACATTTTATCATCCACCAGTTAACCGGGTTGAATCTGAATTCGGTTAATGGCAATATGGTAGCGGATGATGGTGTTCTATATGAAGATGAAACTAAATGGCGCTATGTTCAGTCTGAGTTGTTGCACCGCGAACTTACCGATGTACTTGCCGAGCAGGAGTTAAAACAAGCGCTTTGCCGACTCAATCCTGATATTGCCGCTCAACCCGAACGTGCTGATGAAGTGATTCATAAACTCAGGGCTATTCTGATCACCGTTAATACAGTTGGGTTGGTTCGAGCCAACCAAGAATTTGCACGATGGCTGCGGGGCGAAATGACTTTGCCTTTTGGGAAAAACAATCAGCATATTGCCATCCGGTTACTCGATTTTGAAGTTTTAAAGAACAACAGTTTTATCCTCACCAATCAGTTCCGAATGCAATCACGGGAAGTGAAAATTCCCGATATCGTTTTGTTTGTCAATGGCATTCCATTGGTTGTTGGCGAAGCAAAAACGCCGGTACGGCCCGCTGTCAGTTGGTTCGATGCGGCGCATGATATTCATGTGGTGTATGAAAATGCTGTTCCTCAATTGTTCGTTCCCAATGTGTTTTCGTTCGCCACTGAAGGAAAAGAAGTATTTATCGGAGGAGTCAGAACTCCATTGGAATTTTGGGCGCCTTGGCGTTTGGAGGATGACAAAGACGAACTAAGTCATTTTATTGGATTGAACGACATTGCCGGACAATTGACTCATTTGCTCAAGCCTTCGACGCTATTGGATATTTTGCAGTATTTCAATGTTTACGCCACCAACAGCAAGAAAAAGAAAATTAAAGTCGTTTGTCGTTATCAGCAATACGAAGGTGCAAATGCCATCGTTGAACGGGTAAAAGAAGGCATCATCAAAAAAGGATTGATCTGGCATTTTCAAGGTTCCGGAAAATCATTACTGATGTTGTTTGCTGCTCAGAAATTGCGAAAGCAACAGGATTTAAACAATCCAACGGTGATGATTGTGGTGGATCGTATTGATCTGGATACTCAGATTACGGCGACTTTCAATACCGCCGAAGTTCCAAACATGGTAACAACAGATAATATACGGGAGTTGTATCAATTGCTGGAGCAGGATTCGCGTAAAATCATCATTACCATGGTACATAAGTTTAAAGATGCTTATGCCAATATGAATAAAAGAGGAAATATTATTGTGATGGTTGACGAGGCTCACCGAACTCAGGAAGGTGATTTGGGCCGAAAGATGCGAAATGCTTTGCCCAATGCTTTCTTGTTTGGTTTGACCGGAACACCCATCAACAAAGCAGATAAAAACACCTTCTGGGCATTTGGCGCCGAACAGGATATCGGCGGATACATGAGCCGCTATACTTTTCAGGAAAGTATTCGCGACAATGCAACTTTACCTTTGCACTTCGAACCACGTTTGCCCGATTACCATATCGACAAAGAAAGTCTGGACATTGCTTTCAAAGAAATGGCCAACGATCTGAGCGAAGATGACCGGAATAAACTCAGTCAGAAAGCTGCAAACATGGCTGTATTTCTAAAATCACCAGAACGTGTAAAGATCATTACAGCGGATATAGTGGAACATTTCACCAATCGTGTAGAGCCTGAAGGATTGAAAGCCATGATTGTGACACCAGACCGTTATGCCTGCATTCAATACAAAGAAGAATTAGATCAATTAATAAGTTCAGAAGCCAGCGAAGTGGTTATTAGTTCATCATCCAATGATGATTTAGATTTCAAACAAAAGTGGGCGAAGGACAAGGATCAGCAAGAAAAAGTAATTGAGAAATTCAATGATGCGGATTCTACTCTGAAATTTTTAATTGTAACTGCCAAGTTACTGACCGGTTTTGATGCTCCGATTTTGCAAACCATGTATTTGGACAAATCGCTGAAAGACCATACACTTTTACAAGCAATTTGCCGCACCAATCGTTTGTTCCCGAATAAAACATTCGGGAGAATAGTTGATTATTTTGGCGTTTTTGACGACACCGCAAAAGCATTGGCATTTGACGAAGAAAGTGTAAAAACAGTTATTACCAATCTACAGGAACTAAAAGACCAACTTCCGGAATGGATGGCGAAATGTTTGGCTCATTTCTTTGGTATTGACCGAACGATTATCGGTTTTGAAGGATTACAGAAAGCACAGGATTGCATTGATACCAATGCAAAGAGAGATGCATTTGCAAAAGATTTCAGCAGTCTTTCGAAACTTTGGGAGGCACTTTCGCCCGATTCCATATTGAATCAATTTCACAACGACTACAAGTGGCTTGCTCAGGTTTTTATCTCGGTAAAACCAGCGTCCGACGACAATGGCCGTTTGCTCTGGCATGCTCTGGGAGCACAAACCACTACTCTGATACATGAACACATACATGTTACAGGAATCAATCACGACATGGAAGAAATGGTTTTAGATGCGGATGTGATTGATAATCTAATGAATAAAAAAGACCCGAATCAGGCGAAAAAAGTTTTGAAAATACTTACCGGAAGATTAAGTAAACACGGGAATAACCCAATCTTTAAAAAGCTTAGCGAGCGGTTGGAAGCTTTGAGAGATAAAGCCGAAAAAGGACTGATAAGTTCCATTGAATTCATCAAGGAACTTTGTCAGATTGCAAAAGAGACACTTCAGGCAGAGAAGCAAACAGAGACACAGGCAGTACAAAAAAGTGCAAAAGCTGCCCTTACAGATTTATTTTTGGAATTAAAGACCGATACAACACCCGCAATTGTTGAGCGCATTGTAAACGACATTGACGAAATTGTAAGAGTAGTTCGCTTTGATGGCTGGCAAAACTCCACCGTCGGCGAAAGAGAAGTCAAACGCGAACTTCGAAAAGTTCTTTGGACAAAATATCAGATCAAAGACGAAGACCTTTTCAACCGGGCTTACGACTACATCAAGGAGTATTATTAAACTACGGCGACACCATTTCCAACGGGATAGCCCTTTCGCCAACCCTTCACCGTGCCTTCGACCGCGGTTTGGTCTCGGTTTCCGACGATTACCGGGTGTTGGTTCATCCACGATTGACTGATTATTTTCCGGAGGTTGGTATCCGGCAATTTAACGGTCATGAACTCCATCTTCCGCAGGATTCGCGATTTTATCCTTCGCCCGAGAAATTTGCACAGCACCGGAGACGGTTTGCCATATAAATGTCAGAACCACAGATTAAGCTGATTAATTGATTAATAGGTTTATTTTAGTGGAAATAAAATCAGGGGGTAAGCAAAAATCAGAGTTTAGTAGTCAAAAATCTGCGGAATCAGAAAAATCAGTTTCAATCAGCGGTTAAGACAATTTATTTAAACAAGAAAGCAAGGCTTTCAACCTTGCTTTTTTTGTTTTGTTTGATGATGATCAATATTCATCCTCATTAAAAAAGAAATCGTCTTTGCTCGGATAATCCGGCCAGATATCTTCTATACTTTCATAAATCTCCCCTTCGTCTTCAATCTCCTGCAGATTTTCAATTACTTCAAGTGGGGCACCGCTACGGATTGCAAAATCGATCAACTCATCTTTGCTCGCTGGCCAAGGTGCATCCTCTAATTTCGAGGCTAATTCAAGTGTCCAGTACATATTTTTTGAAATTTTGTGGTTGCTAATATGTTTTTTTTAACTCTTGCGAATGTAATAAAAAAACGTATTCTTCATACATTTTAATTATTTATTCATTTATATCCGGAGACCACAGTATTTCCGGTGCTTTCAGATCCATCGATACCTTTCTTGATAGTACAAACAGGTAGTCAGACAGTCGGTTCATGTAGATGATGAGGTCAGTTTCAACCTCCGCTTTATCCGATAATTCAACAATCAGCCGTTCTGCTCTCCGGCATACGGTACGTGCCACATGACAAAACGAAGTTGCCTGGCAACCACCCGGCAAAATGAAGTTCCGCAGTTCTGGCAATAATTCGTTCATTTCGTCCATTTCCTGTTCAAGTATCAAAATGTCGGTTTTGCCAACCGGCATTTGCTTTTTTATTAAGGTAATGGAATTGTCGGTGGCCAAATGAGCGCCAATTACAAAAAGTTTATTCTGAATTTTTTCAAGTACCTGATCGGCATGTTCGTCAGATTGAAGCGACCGTACCACCCCAATATAAGAGTTTAATTCATCCACCGTTCCATAGGCTTCCAGTCGGATGTCGTACTTTTTAACACGGGAACCTCCAATCAAACCGGTTGTTCCGTCGTCGCCTGTGCGGGTATATATTTTCATGATTAATAAACCGGATTTTCGTTTACAATGTCTGATTCTATTTCACCGTCTTTCAGGCGAATGATGCGATGTGCATGAAGGGCAATGCTTTCCTCGTGGGTAACCACAATCAGCGTGTTGCCTTTACGGTGAATCTCGGCAAACAATTGCATAATTTCTTCTGAAATTTTCGAATCAAGGTTTCCGGTCGGCTCATCGGCCAGCAAAATGGATGGATTATTGACAAGCGCACGTGCAACTGCCACCCGCTGCCGTTGTCCGCCTGAGAGTTCATTTGGTTTGTGCTCAACACGATCAGAAAGACCTACTTCAGCCAAAATCTTTTCAGCTTGCATTATTCGCTCCTGCTTTTTAATTCCGGCGTAAACCAATGGGAGCATCACATTTTCGAGGGCGGTATTTCGTGGCAAAAGGTTAAACGTCTGAAACACGAAACCGATTTCCTTGTTCCGGATTTCGGCCAGTTCGTCATCAGACAGGTGACTGACATCCGAATTACTTAATATATAAGTTCCGCTGGTTGGGGTGTCCAAGCATCCAATAACATTCATCAGAGTCGATTTTCCTGAACCGGATGCACCCATGATAGCAACATATTCGCCTTTACTTATAGTTAGTGAAACAGAGCGCAATGCCCTGACTATCTGTGTGCCTACTTTGTAGTTTTTTACGATTTTCTCAAGCTTTATTACTGTTTCCATTGTGTATGGTTTTGTTTCGCATCAATTAGTTGACTGAACCTCCGGTTTGTTACAAATATATAATCTTTATCTTTGCCGGATGTCAGATTATCTGGATCAGGATATTAAATTTTTACCCGGTGTTGGTCCTCAGCGGGCCGAACTGCTTAAAAAGGAATTGGAGATTTTCACCTTCAACGACCTCCTGTATTATTTTCCCTACAAATACATCGACCGGACGAAATTTTACAAGGTTTCCGAAGTAACAAACAGCATGCCGTATATTCAGCTGAAGGGAGTGATCATCCGCTTCGAAACTACCGGAGAAGGAGTGCGCCAGCGGCTGATAGCACATTTTCGCGACGACTCGGGTGTAATGGAATTGTTGTGGTTTCAGGGAGTAAAATGGGTAAAAGAAAATATCCGGCCCAATGTTCCCTACATCCTTTTTGGTAAACCTTCCATTTTCAACGGAAAAATAAACATGGTTCATCCGGAACTGGAACCGGTCGAAAATAAGCCAATTTCCACAGGCATATTTCAGGCTTTTTACAATACTACGGAGAACATGAAAAAGAAATTTATGACGAGCAAAGCTTTGAATAAATTTCAATTTAGCCTGTCCGCACAAATCGAAGGCAAAATCTTCGAAACTCTTTCGCAAACCTTGATTTCGCGTTTGAAATTAATGTCGCTGCCAGTCGCGCTCCGGCAGGTTCATTTTCCTGAAAATCCAAACCTCCTGAAAGCCGCCCTGTTCAGGTTGAAATTTGAAGAGCTTTTTTTTATTCAGTTAAAAATTTTAAGCCTGAAACACAAACGGGAAGATGCTTTCAAGGGGTTCGTTTTTTCGAAGGTTGGCTACAATCTGAATACGTTTTTTAGCAGCTATCTTCCGTTTGAACTGACGAATGCTCAGAAGAAAGTAATTAAGGAAATCAGGAAAGACATGGGTTCCGGGAAACAAATGAACCGATTGCTGCAAGGCGATGTTGGCAGCGGAAAAACACTGGTAGCGCTGATGACCGCCCTGATTGCTTTCGACAACGGATTTCAGGTTTGCCTGATGGCGCCAACGGAAATACTGGCCATTCAGCATTATAATTCGATCAAAAAAATGACCGACGGACTGGGAATCTCGATTGCTTTGCTGACCGGATCGACCAAAAAGGCAAAACGAATAATCATTCACGAACAGTTGGAAAATGGAAGTCTGCAATTGCTGGTCGGAACCCACGCCCTCATCGAAGACAAGGTAATTCTGCAGAAACTCGGGTTGGTAATTATTGATGAACAGCACCGTTTTGGCGTTGCCCAGCGTGCCAAACTATGGAAAAAGAATGAATTTACCCCGCCTCATATTTTGGTAATGACTGCTACTCCCATACCGCGAACCCTTGCCATGACTGTTTACGGCGATCTGGATGTTTCGGTGATTGACGAGTTGCCACCGGGACGAAAACCAATTCAGACAATGCATTATTTCGAGAACAGGCGCAAACAGGTCTATGATTTTATGCGCGATCAGGTGGAGGCAGGGCGTCAGGTTTATGTGGTATATCCACTGATCAAAGAATCTGAAAAGCTCGACCTGAAGAATGTTGAGAATGGGTATGATTTGTTGAAACAGGTATTTCCAAGGTATTCAATCAGCATGGTGCACGGCAAACTGAAACCTGCTGAAAAAGAAGCAGAAATGAACCTTTTCAAGGAAGGCAAAACCCAGATTATGGTGGCGACTACGGTTATTGAGGTTGGGGTGGATATCCCGAACGCGTCGGTAATGATTATCGAAAGTGCCGAAAGATTTGGACTTTCGCAGTTGCATCAGTTGCGCGGAAGGGTTGGCCGTGGAGCCGAGCAGTCGTTCTGTTTGCTGATGTCTTCCTATAAAATCAGCAACGAAAGCCGCAAACGGATCGAAACAATGGTACGTACCAACGACGGGTTCGAGATTGCTGAAGTTGACCTGAAACTGCGTGGCCCCGGCGATATGGAGGGAACCCAGCAAAGTGGTATCGGTTTTACCCTGAAGATTGCCAACCTCGGACGCGATGGCGAAATATTGCAACATGCCCGCAATCTTGCATCCGATATCCTGGGCGATGATCCGAAACTTCAAAAGCCTGAAAACCTTGTGTTGGTTAATCAGTTGCTCAAAATGAAAAATACTGAATTTAACTGGAGCTCGATAAGTTGAGGGCAGAGAGCATGGTGCAGAGGGCATGGTGCAGAGAGCATGGTGCATGGGGTATGGAGCAATGGGAGATTGGGAGAAAGTTGGAAGATGAGAACGTGGGAAGATGTTTTTCGCACTGAAAGTGCAGCACAACAATAGCCCGGGCAAGTGAGGAACGAACGACGCCCCGGGTTAAAGGAATGGCGCGATACCCGTCCGTGATAAATGTTGATCAAAACGGTTTCTCCCTTTCGGACGGAACGGAAAGAAAAATAAACCTGATTTTTTTCAGGAAAGACAATAAACGATTGATCTATATTTCGCACTTCAAATACAAATACAAAAAAATGAACAAAATATTTTTAACCACTGGACTGTTTGTCCTGCTGATTCTTGTTAGTCAGGCTCAGAATGCAAGCAAAGGCAAAATTATTACTGAAGATAAAGGCAAAGGGTTTTATTACGAGTCGATCCTGAAAGATGTGACAGCCGTTGAGGAAAAACTGACAGAAAAAGCGCCTTTCGTTCGCTTTGTGATGGATCAGTCCGGCATGGATTTGCCAAACGATCAGGATTTGTACAAAACCGTTTGGAGCAATTCCACCGAATCGCAGGGAAACTCAGGAACTTGCTGGAGTTTCTCAACCACTTCGTTTTACGAATCGGAAGTTCAGCGTCAGCACGGCAAAAAAGTTGAAATCTCTGAAATTTATTCAGCGTACTTCGAATATGTGGAAAAAGCCCGCAGATTTATTGAAAAGAGAGGCGATTCCGAGTTTTCAGAAGGATCGGAAGGAAATGCACTGGCCCGGATTATGAAAATATATGGAGCAGTTCCTGAAAAAGCATACAGCGGATTAATTGACGGACGGAAATACCACAGTCATGCCAAAATGGTGGTAGAAATGACCGCTTTCCTGAATTCCCTGAAAGTATCGAATGCCTGGAATGTTGAATCCGGCCTGGAAACAATTAAATCGATCATGAACCATTACATTGGTGTTCCGCCTACTCAATTTGTAGTTGAAGGCAAAACGTATAACCCGCAAACTTATCTGAAAGAATACCTGAAAATTAATCCCGACGATTTTGTGGAAATTCTTTCATACAAACAAGAACCGTACTGGCAGCAAGTTGAGTACAAAGTTCCCGACAACTGGTGGCACAGCAAAGATTACTACAATGTGCCGCTCGATGATTTTATGGATGCGCT
>JAUYTA010000370.1 GCA_030695265.1 Bacteroidota bacterium | reverse complement strand
AGTTTCAGGTTTCAAGTTCCAGGTTGGCCTTGAACTTGGTTATTGGTTATTGAATATTTTGCCTTGGATATTCGTTGTTCCAAATTTAAAGTTTAAAGTTTCAAGTTTCAGGTTCCAAGTTTCAGGTTTCAAGTTCCAGGTTGGCCTTGAACATGGTTATTGGTTATTGAATATTTTGCCTTGGATATTCGTTGTTCCAAGTTTCAGGTTTCAAGTTCCAGGTTTCAAGTTTTGCGCTAGTGAACGTTGACCGGTTTTGAATTTATTTCTCGTTCCTTATTCCTTATTTCTTATTCGATATTGGTTATTGGCCATTGGATATTGGACATTTTCTAATCTTCACATTTCCAAATCTCCACATCTCCAAATCTTCAACATCCGCATCCCACCATCGTCGGTTTTCCGATCAGTTTTCCATCTTTTCCGGCGTATTTTAAGCTGGAGTCATACTGAATTCCCATTTTATCGAGCAGCGGTTCGCAATTGGTTTGGTGCATTTGCAGTCCAAGATCCCAGGGATCGAAGCCCAGCACCAGTCCTGCCAGTTCTTCGTAGGTCAGCACCGGGATTCCCTGTCCGTTTTCGCCATAAGTTTTGCCTTCCATTTCTTCGATCACATATTGCCAGCGATCCATGAACATTGGGCAACCCGGACAGTTGCACAATATCGCATCCGGCTTGTAAGGTTCCATCGATTCAAACTTCTTTCTGGAATTGGACACCGAATAGCCCCGGTTCGACATGACAAGGTATTGTCTGAAGCCAAATCCGCAACAATGACGACGTTCCGGATAATCGACCACTTCGCCGCCCCACGATTCTATCATTCCGACCAGTACATTTGGAAACTCGGCGCCGCCAACACCTTTAGCAGGAAACATTTTGGAGTAATGACACCCAATGTGTTCCACAATTTTTAGTGGTTGGCCAGTTTGCTGATTGATAAGCGGAAATTTCTTTTTATCTGCGATGTCTTCCCTGAATTTGTAAACAATGTCGCTTGCATGGGCCACGTTTTGGGGCACTTCAAATTCGCGGCCAGTGGCTCGTTTCAGGTAATTCCGTATTTTTTCAAGTTCCGAAGGATATTCTTTCCATGTTTCGATGATTTCGCTGTAAATACCAAACGAAGTGATACACGAAACTGCGAAGTTTTGATAGCCTGCTTCGGTCATCAATGCAAACTGACGTGCTGCAATGGTTTGAATGGTATCGAATGGGATCACATCGGCGTGATAGGCTATTCCTGAACACGAAGTGTGGTGCGGGTTTTCGTAAATATCTTTGCCCAATTCCCTGCGCAGAATCTTCAGAAAAGTTTGTTCTGCACCGGGGAAAAAATTCTGCCGGATACAACTTCGCACATAAAAATAATGATCATCGGCTATTTCCTTCTGATAATCTTTCCAAACCTGTATTTTTCCTTCTCGTTTCATTTATTGTCGGTTGTGTTTGCCATTGTTGGTGGTGAAAATGTGATTTACGTAGTCAGAATAATCATCTCCACCTTCAGGAAAACCCATGTTTTCAGCTTTGATTTTTGAGAAATGTTCAATTTTGTCGAAGCGATTGAAGCCACCGGTTATTTCAAAGATCCGGTAAATTTCGTCCATCGACTCCTGTGGTATTTTGCGCAGAGCCCCATCGCCATCGCCCTTGTAATTGGCTCCAACCCGTTTGTAAACTTCCCCGCTGTTTTCATAAATCCATTCGCCAACCGGACCAAGTTCAGGGTGTAATTCAGGAATCAGACTTTCAGGAAGCACGCAATAACCTTTGTAAACGACATTTTCGCCTACAGTTCGTTTGATAGCCAATTGCTGCCGGCCTTTCTCTGATTCGGTGAAATAGCCCAGTTCCTGCGATAAATTTCGTAAAGCCATGATGATTAGTCCGGGAGTATTTCCGCGCGGGCAACGGGTTTTGCACGACATGCATTCGCCGCAATACCATATCGTCTCGCTTTTCAGGAGATCTTCAATTTTTTTATTGTCTTTTGATTGTACGGTGCAGGCTATGATTCGCGGGTCGTAGTCGTAAAATTCGGCAGCGGGGCAAATTGCAGTACAAATACCACAATTCATGCATGATTTTAGTCCTTCTACAAACCGGATATCTTTTGTAAGTTCCAGGTAAAGTTCCATTTTTGGTTTCAGGTTTTTACAACCTAAAAGTAATTCTTGAAACTTTAAGCCTGTTCAGTCTAAAATCTTATTTTTCGTAGGTATTTGTGCGTATTTCTATTGGTTGAAATTGAAATAAAGCGTTAAGTGTTTCTCATACAGAAACATATTTGGCTGGCTCATTGGGCCCAATGTTTCGGCTTTGGTAAATTTGGTACCGATTGGATTGATACCATGCAAAAACGAAATATTCCCTGCCGGAAATTCAGGAGAAGTATTGTCATTGTAAGCTCCTTTGGGCTTTTCAGGAGTAAACAGGCGCAGGAAAACATCTTCATCGGGACAAACAATGGTAAAATTCTGCTCTTTCGACTGTATGGTTGCCCAATTGAAGTTGCGGTGATATCCCTTGAATTCAGGATAGTCCCAACTTTCGCCGGTAATGGTATTGTTGTAGGCTTTTTCCCAAACATTCAGGGTATTCCCTTTCATGCGGTTTTTCCATACGCGGTAGGGGCCGTAACCCATCCATCGCACTCCTTCAACCTGATCTTCAGGATAATCGAAACTTATGCCCATGAATTTATTTTGATAGGGAGCTTTGTACAATACTTCCAGTTTGAGCCATCCGGATGGCATGATTGTCCATTTTACTTTTTTCAGGTCGCCTTTGTAAATACATTCAATTACATGGTTGGCATTGTCGCTGTATTCTTTTAGCTCCTGAAATTCTGCCGATCCTGTTGCCGGAACCGGACCGTGAATAAAACGGATTGGCTGATTTTTATTTCTGACACCGGCCAGAAACCCTGTAACTTTATCCCATTTAAAAGAAAGATCATTGATTTGTGCAGAAATTCCCATTGAATCTTCAATGATTTTTACTTTCCCAACCTGGTTAGTTGAAACAATTTCGTCAGCAATGGTTTTTGCTTTTTTAACGGGCCAACTCCATGTGTAAATTTCGCGGCCTTTCGGATCGTTGGCGGTAATGTAAAGTACATCGTAGTCGTAAAAATGCACAGGCAGGAACATCCTGAGTTTTCCCTTTTGTCCGGGAGCAAGATTGGGCGATTCAATGGTACCGGTTTCACTTCCTTTTTCTGCACTTTCACTGGGTTTCGGCAAGTCGGC
>JAUYTA010000368.1 GCA_030695265.1 Bacteroidota bacterium | reverse complement strand
TCAGCAGTCTGCCATCGATCTTTCACTGGCTTTTGATGACCCGGAAAAGGGGATTGAGAGCCTGATCAGTCAATTGCAGGAAAAATTTGAGGTGAAATACAATACCGGGCTCGATCTGGTGACCATCCGTTATTACACTCCTGAATCGGTTACTGAAATCACCGAAGGACGAACTATTTACATTGAACAGAAAAGCAGACGAACAGCGCGGATGCTGCTGAAATAAACGAATTTAAACTAAAACGGCAAACGCCCCAAATCCACATTTCCGCCACTCAGGATAATCCCTACTTTTTTGCCTTTTACATCTACCTTGTTTTCGAGGATAGCTGCCAGCGGAACAGCCGAAGATGGTTCGATGATGATTTTCATCCGTTCCCAAGTCATGCGCATGGCTGCAATTATACTTTCTTCTGAAACAGTTACAATCTGATCCACTTCATTCTGAATAATCGGAAAAGTCAGACTGCCTAAAGAAGTCAGCAAACCATCGGCGATTGTTTTTGGATTTACCGATGGTTGAAGCGTTTTTGATTGAAATGAGCGGACTGCATCGTCGGCACCTGCCGGTTCCGCAGCAATAACACGCACATCGGGCAGCATTGCCTTGGCCGAAATTGCTGTTCCGCTCAGCAATCCGCCACCACCAA
Organism: Bacteroidota bacterium; assembly: GCA_030695265.1. Classification (GTDB taxonomy): domain Bacteria; phylum Bacteroidota; class Bacteroidia; order Bacteroidales; family Prolixibacteraceae; genus Aquipluma. The sequence goes on along the minus strand of JAUYTA010000368.1, from coordinate 1,484 downwards.
CGGGAGCCATTATGATGTCTAATTGGCCGGTTTCTTCAATCAATTCTTTGGCCGCGGTTCCCTGTCCGCAAATTACATTAAAATAGTTGTACGGATGTATTTCGGTGGCGCCGGTTTCGGCAGCTACCTTTTTCAGGGTCGATTCACGGGCGGCCAGCGTTGGTTCGCAAAAAGTGATTTGAGCGCCGTAACCTGCCACCGCTTTCTTTTTAATTTCAGGAGCATTTTCGGGCATCACAATATAAGCCGGAATGCCTCGCATTCTTGCAGCCAAAGCCAAAGCGGCTGCATGATTTCCGGAGGAATGCGTACAAACACCCTTTTTTGCCTCTTCATCAGACAATGCAAGCACCGAATTGCACGCTCCCCGAAATTTGAAAGCACCTACTTTCTGGAAATTTTCACATTTGAAAAACAACTCAGCTCCAACAATTTGGTTGATACTTTTGGAAGTCAGAACCGGAGTTCGGTGAATAAACGGACGAATGCGGTCGTGTGCAGTTTGGATGTCTGAAAAGCTTGGTAGGATGGTCATTGATTGTTGGTTTAAATTTATAAGCAATATCAAAAAATTATATTTCATGATTTGCTTGTTGAAACTGATTTGTTTTGCCCTTTTACTTCGGTCTTCTGACTTCTGACTCCGGACATTTAATTCGTGAAAGCCCTCTTTTCCTGAAGTTCCCTCTCAATTGCCATCTGCATTCCGGAGAGTTCTGCCAAACCTTTCAAACGGCCAATCAGCGGATAACCCGGATTTGCTGAACGGCTGTAATCGTCGAGCATCTTCACGCCGTGATCGGGCCGGAATGGGATACGAAAATCTTTTCGACCGGTTTCTTTTCTGCGGATTTGCTCTTTCAGCAAAGCTTTCACAATCGGGTACATGTCGATATCGCCTTCAATGTGTCCGTATTCATGAAATGCCTTGTTTTCGAAAAACACATTGTTGCGCAAATGGGTAAAATGAATGCGTGGCGCCAGTTTTTCAACAATTTGTTCCAGATTATTTTGTCGGTTTACAGATAGCGAACCGGTACAAAATGTTATTCCGTTGGATGTTGAATCAACCTGATTGCAGATCCATTCCAGATCGTCCTGAGTGCTGACGATTCGCGGCAATCCGAGCACCGGAAATGGCGGATCATCCGGATGAATGCACAAATTGACGCCAGCTTTTTCGGCTGCGGGAATTACGTCCTTCAGGAAAAGAGACAAATGTTCGCGGAGTTTAGCGGAATCAATGTGACTGTAGGTTTCAAGAAATGACAAAAATGCTTTTTTATAATCGGCAACCGAAGCATCGATCGTTCCATCTATAAAACCCTGAGAAACCACGATGATGTTGCGGGCAAGTTTTTCCTGCTCTCCTTCGGTCATTGAAGCGGCAATTTGTTCCGCTTTGGCAACAATTTCCTCCGGATAGTCAGCCGCAGCGTTGGGTCGTTTCAGGATAAAAACATCGAAGGCCACAAATGTTTCAA
>JAUYTA010000355.1 GCA_030695265.1 Bacteroidota bacterium | reverse complement strand
ACAAAAGGAACAATTGAACGGACAGCCAAACGAAGTTTTCATCAGGGCAACCCGATCGCTAAAAATGTAAAAGTATTTGTCGCGATACTTTTTTAACGACTGGCGGTTGGCGATTGGTATTTTAAATTTGAAGGGCGGAAGATTTGCAGGAATTACAATTTCACCCTTTCTTATTATTCCTGAAGGAAGTTCCTGTTGATATTCAATGTGGTTCAGCAAACCGGTAAAAGTAACGGCTGCATTCCGCACCACCCTGAAATCAATGTGTTCGCTCTCAAAATCTTCAGGACAAACTTCGCAATGCACACCTCCAACGATGGTTGTAATTTCCGGATTGATCGATTTTGCAATCTGGCAGTATTCAATCATTTTTGAGACATTGGTAATGTAGCCGGTCACACAAAACACCTCCGGATTAAACTTCCGGATAAAATGACCGATGCTCCGTTTTTCGAGCAACATGTCAATAATTTCCGCGGTATCGTTTTCGCGGATAAGTGTGTACAAAATTTCCAATTCCAAAGGTTCAACCACCATCAGATGTTGCAACCCAATTGTTTCGGGCGAGTTGTCGGGACGAACAAACAATATCCTCATAAATCTATCTCCCTCATTACATGGTGATTGAAAATCTCTTTTTTGTATTCCAGCGATTTTTCACTGAATTTCAGCAGGCGATGTAAATGAGAATTGCTGTGCCGGGCTTCCATGTATTTTGTCTGAGGTTGCCCGCCCAACCGCATCTTCGGAATTTCGGCAGTTTGCCCAAGGTCAATCAGATCAACACCTTGCACGATCCCTTCAGCAACAATGTTGGTCAGTAGTTTCAGGTAGGTTTGATTTTCGGCATTCTGCTGATAATCGATGCCGCCCAAAAAGAAAAACAGCGAACGATCACTTTTTAAAATGATATTCCAACCGATTGTCTGCCCGTTTTTGCGACAAGCTACAAGATGAAATTCCGGAGGCAGATTCTTAAAAAAGGAAAAACTTAATTTTTCGAGTTTTGCGGTACTTTTCGAATAAACCTGCAAATATTGCCGGTACATTTCTTCGTCGAAAACGGAGCAATTGGTTTTAATCAGTTCAGTGCCAGAGCCGGTTTTGGTTATTTTCTGCAATCTCCGGCGGTAATCCGACCGTAAATGAACGAGGTATTCTTCCCACGATTTGAAGGAGTTCTTCAGGATAATAGCAGGTAAAGTTTTACCCGTT
>JAUYTA010000353.1 GCA_030695265.1 Bacteroidota bacterium | reverse complement strand
CTGAAACGGTTAATAACAAAATCGCAGAAATTAAACTTTCTATGCCCGCAACGGATTACCTTTTTGCTGAAAAACAGACAGATACTTTTGAAGAATCTATAGATATGGCAATTGAAGCAATTCGCAAACAGATAATCAAAGTGAAAGAAAAGTTGAAGGACAAATAAATCTGAAAAAATAATTATTTGTTGTGAATAACGATAAAATTTTTATACATTTGCAAACCTTTTTCGGGCAACTATCTGATTAGTTATAGTTTGCATAAAAAGTAGCCTGTTATCGCGTTATTACAGCGTTTACAGGCGTTTTTTACATGATGTATAAAAGCTGCCGAATTAGCTCAGTTGGCCAGAGCACGTGATTTGTAATCTCGGGGTCCACAGTTCGAATCTGTGATTCGGCTCATTTAATGAAAAGTTCTGAAAATATTGATTGGGGAGATACCAAAGTGGCCAACTGGGGCAGACTGTAACTCTGCTGGCGTACGCCTTCGTAGGTTCGAATCCTGCTCTCCCCACAACGAAATTATGAATGATGAATTGTGAATGATGAATTTCATCGTCAATCATAAATCACAAGCGGGAGTAGCTCAGTCGATAGAGCATTAGCCTTCCAAGCTAAGGGTCGCGAGTTTGAATCTCGTCTCCCGCTCAAAATGATAGTTGCCGGTGTAGCTCAGGGGTAGAGCGCTTCCTTGGTAAGGAAGAGGTCATGAGTTCAATTCTCATCATTGGCTCGATGAAAGTTTAAAAAGATAATTTAAAATTATTACAGTTATGGCTAAAGCAAAATTTAACAGGGACAAAGAACATGTCAACATTGGTACTATTGGCCACGTTGACCATGGTAAAACTACCTTGACTGCCGCTATCACTATGGTGTTGGCTAGAAAAGGTTATTGTGAAGTAAAATCGTTTGAATCAATCGACAGTGCTCCTGAAGAAAAAGAGCGTGGTATTACTATTAATACAGCTCACGTTGAGTATGAAACAGCTACACGCCACTATGCGCACGTTGACTGTCCTGGTCACGCCGATTATGTGAAAAACATGGTTACCGGTGCTGCTCAGATGGACGGAGCTATCATTGTAGTTGCTGCAACTGATGGTCCTATGCCTCAGACCCGTGAACACATCCTCTTGGCTCGTCAGGTAAACGTACCAAAATTGGTTGTTTTCATGAACAAAGTTGACATGGTTGACGATCCAGAGATCCTCGAACTTGTTGAAATGGAAATCCGCGAATTGTTGACATTCTACGGTTTCGACGGAGATAATTCACCAGTTATTCAAGGTTCTGCACTTGGAGCTATGAATGGTGAAGCAAAATGGGAAGAAAAAGTTTTGGAATTAATGGATGCTGTTGATACATGGATTCCACTTCCTCCACGTGATGTTGACAAACCATTCCTGATGCCGGTTGAAGACGTATTCTCGATCACAGGCCGTGGTACTGTTGCAACAGGTCGAATCGAAACGGGTAAAATCCATACAGGCGATGAACTTCAGTTGATTGGATTAGGCGCAGAAGGTCGTAAAACAGTTTGTACCGGTGTTGAAATGTTCCGCAAAATTTTGGATGATGGTCAGGCAGGTGACAACGTAGGTTTGTTGTTGCGTGGTGTTGACAAAAAAGAAATCAAACGTGGTCAGATTCTTGCAAAACCAGGTTCTGTAACTCCTCATACAACATTCAAAGCTGAGGTTTATATCCTGAAAAAAGAAGAAGGTGGACGTCATACTCCATTCCACAATAAATATCGTCCTCAATTCTATATTCGTACTCTTGATGTTACAGGTGAAATCATGTTACCAGAAGGACGCGAAATGGTTATGCCAGGTGATAACGTATCGATCATAGTTCAACTGATTTACCCGGTAGCTATTAGTGTAGGTCTTCGCTTTGCAATTCGCGAAGGTGGCCGTACCGTAGGTGCAGGACAGGTTACTGAAATTGTTTCGTAATTACTGACTAAAAAATATTCTGTAAAAGAGTTCCGGCCTTTAAAACCGGAACTCTTTACGGATGAAACTCGGTTGGGAGTTTTGTTTATATTAAATCAAGGTGCAAAGTAAGTTCGAACCTTACCATCCGTACAAATTATATTTTACTAAAAAAAATGAAACTTAAAATCTATTTGGAAGAAGCTTATAACGAGCTTGTTCATAAAGTTTCCTGGCCTACATTTAAAGAATTGCAGAATAGCGCTTTCATAGTAATGGTTGCTTCCTTTATAATAGCACTTATAGTTTTCGTAATGGATTTCTCTTTTGAAAACATTATGAGCTTTGTGTACAGTTTATTTTATTAATTCCTATTAGGAGTACAACATGAGCGAAAACGTAAAAAAATGGTATGTTCTTCGGGCAATTGGAGGAAAAGAGAAGAAAGTCAAAGAATATATTGAAAACGAGATTGCAAATGCTGGTCTCCAGGAATTTGTTTCACAGGTTTTGATCCCCACCGAAAAGGTTTATCAGATTCGAAACGGAAAAAAAATCAGTAAAGAAAGAAATTTTTTTCCTGGTTATGTTTTAGTTGAAGCATGTTTGACAGGAGAAATTCCCCACATGTTACGAAGTGTCCCCAATATTATTGGCTTCCTGGGTGATACCAAGGGTGGAGAACCTGTTCCGATGCGGCAGTCGGAAGTTTACCGGATCCTTGGTCGGGTAGATGAAATGGCTGCTTCCGGCGAGGAAATGAATATTCCTTACGTTGTTGGTGAAACTGTGAAAGTTATTGACGGACCATTTAACGGCTTCAATGGAATCATTGAAAAAATCAATGAGGAAAAGAAGAAGCTTGAAGTAATGGTCAAAATTTTTGGACGAAAAACTCCTTTGGAGCTTAGCTTCATGCAAGTAGAAAAGGAGTAATAAATCATTTATCGATTTTATTATGGCTAAAGAAATTGCTGGATTAATTAAATTGCAAGTAAAGGGGGGTGCTGCTAACCCTTCACCTCCGATAGGCCCAGCATTAGGTTCTAAAGGGGTAAACATCATGCAGTTTTGCAAACAGTTCAATGGTAGGACACAAGACCTTGCGGGGAAAGTACTTCCAGTCGTTATTACTGTTTATGCAGATAAATCGTTTGATTTTGTAATTAAACAACCCCCGGTAGCCGTGCAACTTATAGAAGCTGCTAAGGTGAAAAAAGGGTCTGCTGAGCCACATCTTGTAAAAGTGGGGTCAGTAAACTGGGAACAAATTAAGATGATCGCCGAAATCAAATTGGAAGATCTTAACTGTTTCTCGCTGGAGGGTGCTATGAGCATGGTGGCTGGTACTGCCAGAAGTATGGGTATCACCGTTACAGGCGAACGCCCATCGACAAACTAATTAAAATTATTAAAATGGGCAGAATTACAAAGAATAAAAAGCTTGCTCTGGAAAAACTCGAGAAGGGGAAATTCTATACATTAAAAGAAGCTTCTGCACTTGTAAAAGAAATTACTTTTACAAAATTTGATGCTTCGGTTGATATTGATGTTCGCCTTGGTGTTGATCCCAGAAAAGCTAATCAGATGGTTAGAGGCGTGGTTACTTTACCTCATGGAACTGGTAAAGAAGTACGTGTGTTGGCCCTGGTTACTCCTGACAAAGAACAGGAGGCCAAAGATGCTGGAGCTGATTATGTTGGTCTTGACGACTATGTTGATAAAATCAAAGGTGGTTGGACTGACGTAGATGTGATTATTACTATGCCGCCGGTAATGGGAAAAGTTGGAGCTCTCGGACGTATTTTAGGTCCGCGTGGTTTGATGCCTAACCCTAAAAGTGGTACAGTTACAATGGACATTGGGAAAGCTGTTGCTGAAGTTAAAGCTGGTAAGATCGACTTTAAAGTCGATAAATTTGGGATTGTTCACACATCAATTGGTAAAGTATCATTTGATAACGTAAAACTTATTGAGAACGCTACCGAATTTGTAAATACTCTTGTAAAGCTGAAACCTTCTGCTGCAAAAGGTACATACGTTAAAAGTATCTACCTGTCGAGTACCATGAGTGCAGGAATACAAATTGAACCAAAGTCTGTCTCTGAAAAGTAAACGAAATAATATGAAAAGATCAGAAAAATTAGATATTATCGGTAGTCTTACAGAGCAGATCAATTTATCAAATCATTTTTATCTGACTGATATTGAAACTCTGAATGCTGCGCGCACTAGTGACCTGCGGCGTTTATGCGACAAACAGAAAGTGAAACTGGTTGTGGTAAAGAATACCCTCTTGCGTAGAGCATTGGAAGCTTCTAATAAGAATGCCGAAGAGCTTTATGATGTTCTTAGTGGCAATACATCTGTCATGTTTTGTGAGAACGCTAATGTTCCTGCAAAACTGATAAAAGATTTTAAAAAGAAAAATAAGAAACCTATTCTAAAGGCGGCTTATGTTCAGGAGTCAGTGTATATTGGCGAAGATCAGTTGGATGTATTAGTATCAATTAAGTCTAAAAATGAACTCCTTGGTGAAGTTATCGGTTTATTGCAGTCTCCAATGAAAAATGTTGTTGGCGCATTACAATCCGGTGGTAATATTATTCACGGAGTTTTGAAGACATTAGCAGAAAAGTAATCAGTTAGTTATAAAATTATATTAAAAAATTATTATCGAAATGGCAGATTTAAAGGCACTTGCGGAAGAGTTAGTAAACTTAACTGTAAAAGAAGTAAATGAATTAGCCGGAATTTTAAAATCGGAATATGGTATTGAACCTGCTGCTGCAGCTGTTGCTGTTGCTGCTGCCACCGGTCCTGTTGAAGAAACAGAAGCCGCTGTTCAAACCGAATTCGATGTTATTCTGAAAGCAGCCGGTCAATCAAAATTGGCTGTTGTAAAATTGGTTAAAGAATTGACAGGTCTTGGTTTGAAAGAGGCTAAAGAAGTAGTTGACGGCGCTCCAAGAGCTATCAAAGAAAAAGTTTCTAAAGACGAGGCTGAAGGTTTGAAATCTCAATTGGAAGAAGCTGGAGCTGAAGTTGAACTTAAATAAAAGTCTTACGACCTTAATTTTAGGTTGATGTGGTTTAGAACCTCACATATGTGGGGTTCTATACCTATTTGTATATTTATGTTTAAAGTTCAATTAATTAATATACACCGATGGCAGTAAATATTGAAAACCAGAGGATTAGCTTTTCTTCAACAAAAACCGTCTTTGACTATCCAGATTTCCTTGAAGTACAAATTAAATCCTTCATCGAATTTTTCCAGCTTGGAACAACTCCTGATCAACGAAAAGGAGAGGGATTGTGCAAGGTTTTTGAAGAAAATTTCCCAATTACCGATACTAGAAATAACTTCGTTCTCGAATTTGTGGACTACCTGGTTGACCCGCCACGTTATTCTATCGATGAATGTATTGAACGTGGCCTGACTTTTAGTATCCCGTTAAAAGCAAAATTAAAACTTTACTGTACCGATCCCGAACATGAAGATTTTGATACCGTAGTTCAGGATGTATATTTGGGTACTGTTCCTTACATGACACCTAAAGGTACTTTTGTAATTAACGGAGCTGAACGTGTTGTTGTTTCGCAGTTGCATCGTTCTCCGGGAGTATTCTTCGGACAAAGTATGCACGCCAACGGAACAAAACTATATTCAGCAAGGGTCATTCCTTATAAAGGATCATGGATTGAGTTTGCAACCGACATTAATAATGTAATGTTTGCATACATCGACCGTAAGAAAAAATTACCTGTAACCACATTGCTTCGTGCAATCGGATACGAAAGTGACAAGGATATTCTTGAAATTTTCGACCTTGCGGATGAAATTAAGGTTTCAAAATCTGGTTTAAAGAAAATCGTAGGCAGGAAACTCGCCGCACGTGTTCTGAAAACATGGGTAGAAGACTTTGTGGATGAAGACACAGGCGAAGTCGTTTCAATTGAGCGTAATGAAGTCGTAATCGACCGTGAAGTTGTTATTGATAACGATCATATTGACGAAATCATTGATTCAGGAGCAAAAACAATTTTGTTGCATAAAGAAGATCAAAATCTTCAGGATTATGCCATTATATACAATACGCTTCAAAAAGATCCATGTAACTCGGAAAAAGAAGCAGTGCTTCATATTTACAGGCAGTTGCGTAATGCAGAACCACCTGATGATGCTACTGCAAGAGATGTAATTGACAAATTATTCTTTTCAGAAAAAAGGTATGATCTAGGTCAGGTTGGCCGTTACAGGATCAATAAAAAGCTGAACCTGAACATCGATATGAATGTACAGGTTTTGACCAAGGAAGATATTATAGAAATCATTAAATATTTAATCAAACTTGTCAACTCAAAAACAGATGTTGACGATATTGACCACTTGAGCAATCGTCGTGTACGTACTGTTGGCGAGCAAATGTTCAATCAGTTTGGTGTTGGTTTGGCCCGTATGGCCCGTACCATTCGTGAACGTATGAATGTTCGTGACAACGAAGTTTTTACGCCAATCGATCTGATTAACTCAAAAACCTTATCATCGGTAATTAATTCTTTCTTCGGAACGAATGCCCTTTCTCAGTTCATGGATCAAACCAATCCTTTGGCTGAAATGACACACAAACGTCGTATGTCGGCTTTGGGACCTGGTGGTCTTTCGCGTGAAAGAGCTGGTTTTGAGGTGCGTGACGTTCACTATACACATTATGGACGTTTGTGCCCGATTGAAACTCCTGAAGGTCCAAACATCGGATTGATTTCATCACTTTGTGTTTTTGCTAAAGTGAATGATTTAGGGTTTATTTCAACTCCTTACCGCAAAGTTGCCAACGGTAAGGTCGATCTGTCAGATGCTGGAGTAATGTACCTTACTGCCGAAGAGGAAGAGGGTAGAATAATTGCACAGGCAAATGCACCGATTGATTCAGATGGAAATTTCATCAATAATAAAGTTAAATCACGTCTTGATGGTGATTATCCGATTGTTGAAAGGGAGACTGTAAATATGATGGACGTTGGGCCAAACCAGATTGCTTCGGTTGCAGCTTCATTAATTACTTTCCTTGAACATGATGATGCCAACCGTGCTTTGATGGGATCAAACATGATGCGTCAGGCAGTTCCGTTACTCCGTCCCGAAGCTCCAATTGTCGGAACCGGACTGGAAGGACGTGCTGCACTCGATTCACGTGTTTTGGTTGTTGCTGAAGATGATGGAGTGATTGAATTTGTTGATGCTGATGAAATTTTAATACGCTACGACAAAAGTGATGACGAACGTTTCGTAAGTTTCGATCCTGAAGTCGTTACATACAGGATTTCAAAATTCCAAAAAACCAATCAGGGTACAGTTGTCGATCTTAAGCCAATTGTATTAAAAGGTGACCGTGTGAAAAAAGGTCAGGTCCTTACTGAAGGATATGGCACACAACGTGGAGAACTTGCATTGGGACGTAACCTTAAAGTAGCGTTCATGCCTTGGCAGGGTTATAACTACGAGGATGCGATTGTAATTTCAGAACGTGTAGTTCGTGAAGATGTTTTTACATCTATACATGTTGACGAATATTCACTGGAAGTTCGTGACACCAAACGTGGTGTTGAAGAATTTACATCTGATATTCCAAACGTTAGCGAAGAAGCTACCAAAAACCTCGATGAGAACGGATTGATCCGTATTGGAGCTGTTGTTAAACCTGGTGATATTCTGATTGGAAAAATTACTCCGAAAGGAGAATCTGATCCATCGCCGGAAGAAAAACTTCTCCGTGCTATTTTTGGTGATAAAGCCGGTGATGTGAAAGATGCCTCTTTGAAAGCATCACCTTCACTGAACGGAACTATTATTGAAAAGAAATTGTTCTCGCGGGTTGTAAAAGATAAAAAAGGAAAACTGGCAACAAAACCTTTACTCGATTCAATCGATGAAGAATTTGACCGTCATGCTTCTGCACTTCGCGCGAAACTGGAAGATAAGCTTTTCACACTTGTAAATGGAAAAACCAGTCAGGGTGTGAAAGATTATTACGGTGGCGACATTATAAGTAAAGGGAATAAATTTACACTGAAACAACTTCAGGAAATTGATTATCAAACGATCAATCCTTCAAAATGGTCAACTGATAAAGATAAGAATGATTTAATTTTTGCTCTTATCAACAATTACAACATGAAGTATAAGGAACTTGAAGCAGTTTCAAGAAGGAAACGCTACAATGTAACTATTGGTGATGAACTTCCTGCAGGAATTATACAGCTTGCAAAGGTTTACGTTGCTAAAAAACGCAAACTGCAAATTGGCGATAAAATGGCCGGACGCCATGGAAACAAAGGTATTGTATCGCGTATTGTTCGTGATGAAGATATGCCTTTCTTAAGTGACGGAACTGTTGTTGACATTGTACTTAATCCGCTGGGTGTACCTTCGCGTATAAACCTTGGACAGATTTACGAAACTGTTTTAGGTTGGGCCGGTAAAGAATTGGGACTTACTTTTGCAACTCCAATTTTTGATGGTCCCACTCTGGAAGAAGTTACTGAATATACTGATAAAGCCGGTGTCCCGAGATATGGTAAAACATACTTAAGCGATGGTGGAACTGGTGAACCTTTTGATCAGCCTGCAACTGTTGGTGTAATTTATATGCTTAA
>JAUYTA010000349.1 GCA_030695265.1 Bacteroidota bacterium | reverse complement strand
ATTTGGCAAGCACGAATGTTTACCAGATTTTCGGTGATGTGTACAGTCATCAGCGGGGAACGGATGTATATGATTATCCGCTGTTGGATTTTACGAAAGATGGAATTTATGACTGGACGATTCAGTCGGAATTGAAGTTTGACCTGAAACTGAGAAATGCTGGAAAATTGAATTATTATCGTCTGGTGGGAAGTTTGGGCTATTCGAATACCTGGTGGAAAAGCAATGCCAGCGAGGTAGCTGCTCCGGCAAGCAAGAATTTATTTACCGGAAGTTTGGGGATTGTGGTGGAGATGTAGGAAGAGCGATGGAGCGACAAGGCGACAAGGCGACAAGGCGACAAGGCGACAAGGCGAGTGGGCGAAAGGGAGAAGGGGCGACAAGGCGAGTGGGCGAAAGGGAGACAAGGCGATGGGGCGAGAGGGAGAAGACGGAAGTTTTGGGGAGGGATTTCTGTTTAAGTGTTTCTGATTTGCTGCGTTCAAAATAACTTTTAACTTTACAGATGTATTTAAAACAGACGCATATTATGGATGTCCCGGCTTTAAAATTAGATTTGGTTCAGAAGATTTTAAACACTGAAAACCTTTTACTTCTTTCGAAAATAAATAACATTTTACAGAAAGAAGTTGAAAAGGATTGGTGGGATCAATTGCCCCGGGAAGTACAGGATTCTATTTTAGAAGGCGTTAAAGATATTGAAGACGGGAATGTATTTACACATGATCAGGTAATTCAGGAAGCCAAACAAAAATACGGATTCTAATATGGAAGTTATTTGGTCAGCAAAAGCAAAGATTACTTTTTTTTCGGTTATTGATTATCTAAATGAAAATTGGTCAAAAAAGGAGATGATTCAGTTTAACCATAGGACTCAGATAACTATAAATGCGATTGTAAAAAATCCAGGGATATTTTCTATTTCTGCTACAAATAAAGAAATCAGAAGAGCCGTTGTCGATAAAAACAACTCATTCTTTTATCGAATAGACACATATAATCAAAAAATCCACTTGTTGACATTTTTTGACAGCAGACAAGATCCCAAAAAGTTAAAACTAAAATGACTTCTGAAATTTAAAGTTTACTAATCTTTTGGGCTCGCATCAATTAGCTTTTCGTTACTTGCATTCCGGAGGAAGAAACACTGAAATCGACCAGTCTGGCTCTTTTGTTAATTGGATTTACAGTCAGTTCATTTCTGATATGCGCGGCAGCTTCTTCGTCTTTGGCAATGATGAGCATAAAACCACCACCTCCGGCACCCAATAATTTTTGCCCGATGATCCAGGGCGAAATTCGGTCGATGATCTTTTGTATTTCCAGAGTATTGGTCCCGGCATCCAGTTTCTGATTGAGTTGCCAGCTGGTATGGATATTCCGGCCCAGACCATTAAAATCTTTTATCAGCAGCGTTTCGCTTGTGCTGACAGCATGTTGCTTCAGTTCTTCCAGTAAAGCCAGATGTGTGGACGAATTCAGGAACATGCCCCGAACAATGTCTGCCAGAATATTTTTTGCAACCCTTGTAATACCCGTGTAATAAAGCAACATCCGGTTTTTATAACTTACATCACTGAAAAGCGATTCGGGAAGCCATTTGATCGTCGGGCTCTGAAGTTTTCCGGGATTGGTTTCCAATAACTTGATGCCTTCCAGTATTCCTCCGAACTGATCTTGCCAGCCGCCACCTGTTGTTAACAGCTGTTCGAGTGCCAGCGAGCGCTTTCCTGTTTCCATTTTATCCCATCCCAGACCGCATACTTCTGAAATGGTTCCAAGTACCGTAGCTGCCAGAATGGAACTTGTGCCCAATCCTGAACCTTTGGGTACTGCCGACAGAATGGAGATTTCAAGACCTCCGCCCATGTCGGAAAGTTGTTTCCGGAGGGTCGGATATTTTCTGAAGGCATATTCAGGAATAAAACCGGCAAGCGCCAAAGCTGCTTTGGGGATCGAGAACGGAGAACCTACGTTGTAAAATGCCCGCAATTCTTCGAAAGTAGTAATGGTTTCCTGTGCGCCCAGATCAATTGAACGCAATACGATCTCCAACTTGTCTGTGGATTTGATGTAACAATGCAGTGGTGGTTGCTGGTTCAGCTCAACAGCAAGGTTCACCACTTTCCCGCCGTAAAGGAAACAATAGGGTGGTGTGTCGGTCCAGCCGCCTGCCAGATCGAGCCTGACCGGACTTCTGCCCCAGGCAATCTGATCGGGTAGCAGATGAATGCCGGGATCGACAGGCCGTTGCTGAAAATGCTCCAACACCGAATCGCGCAGATAATCGAAAGCTTTCTTTTCTTCGTGTTGCCACTCCTTTTCTGTCTTTCGCAAAACGGTTGCCCGAAACATGTGCAAATGAATCGGAAGCCAATCGTTGCTTTTTGTTGGCAGGGCTTCAGGAAGTATCAAATCGTGACTGATATAATCGTTGGCCAGTTTGTCCAGATCGAGCTGGTAAAATACTGAATTATTGTAATTACCGGCCAATACGGGGATGGACTTCAGCCGGTTATTTGTACTCTGTTCGTCAAGTAGTTGAATATTGCATATTTGACTAATCTGATCTGCACTGACCCTTTGTGATTCCATCCAGAATTCGGTAAATACGGGTTGGTCTTCCGGTTGAGGATCGATCAGCCATTGGATAAATGATTCGCTGAGTTGATCCTTTTTAATGATCGGGAAAAGAGGCAGAAATTGAATGTCAGTATTCTCATACAAATTATTAAACGCATCTGAAAGACCTCTTTTTTCAAGCCATTCGGACAGTGATATGTCCATAAACTTCGTGGTTTTATCGGCAAGTATTCCCCGAAACGGATCGGTAAAGCCGTAATTGCGAACAACGATTTCTTCTTGATTAACGGGTACGAGATCGAGGCAGTTTCCTGAATGTAGTTTCAGGTTCCATTCATTTTCGGGTATTCCGGTTAATGCATGATTGCCGGTTAGCTCCCAGCCTGAAGAGATGCAGGAATTTTCTATCCAGATGTTGTTGTGCTGTGAGTTTAATTTCGTCTGAACATCAGCATTTAGTACAAAAATGGAAGGATGTGGTTTGATCTGACGGTGCCAGATTTCCCGCTGATCGGTGATTCTGTTCTGGATGGCAAGGTTGGATGAAATCAGCTCGGAAGTGTTGCCCAAATGGTAAAATTCTCCACCTTCAAGATTCACCAGCGCGACTGTCAGATCGCTGATGTCATTGTCTTTTTGAACCGGAGTTTCACCGAGCGCCATTCCGAAATCGGTATATAAATCGTAGTACCCCGGAATTTGGTTCTGGTATGTTTCTCCGTTCCAGCCGCAACGTTGCATCAGCAGGTTCACTGCCTTTTCACTCAAAAGCCAGATGCCGATGTCCATCAGGAAATAATACTGGTGAACGAGTTCCTTGATGGTTTGGATGGAAGGTTTCTGCAGCATAAACTGCATTTGGCCGGGCGATTCGTGTTTGGCAAAGAAAACGCCGTGATTGGTTGCTTTTTCAGGTTCAAGCCAAAGTCCGAAACAAACAATGTCGGCTTCAGGAATTTCAGGAATATTTTTACCTGAAAAGATCAAGGTGTCGCCGCTGGCAACCAGTGTGTTTAGTTTTTCAGGAGCTTTGTCGAGAATCCGGTCGAACAAAGGTGCCTGAAGATGAATGAGTCGTTGGTTGAGTTGCTGTCCGCGCGACCAGCGAAACACGGGCATTGGCAGCAAACTTTTGCCCACTGGCGCATAAGCCGGTAATCGGCGACTTTGCCCACCGGCATGAATAATCATCCGCTTCTCGTTGCCCAGCCAGGTTTCAAAATTTTCGCCTTCTTCCTGATGAAAAAGCTCCGTCAGCACGTGTGCGGTTCCACCGCCTGAACCAATTCTTTGGCCTTCAGGATCGGAGGTTACAAACCAATTAGATTCAGGAAGTCCTGAAATCTGGTGAAAATGCGGGATGGTATTTGGGGGAACGGAGATTAGGTGCTTCATGGAGAAAGAAGATTACGCGGATTGATAAGGCGACAGGGCGATAAGGCGACTGGGCGACAGGGCGACAGGGCGATGGGGCGATAAGGCGGTAAGGCGATAAGGCGATGGGGCGACAGAGGGCGACGGGGCGACAAGGCGAAAGGGCGACAAGGCGATAAGGCGACAGAGGGCGACGGGGCGACGGGGCGACGGGGCGACAAGGCGACAAGGCGACAGAGGGCGACGGGGCGACAAGGCGATGGGGCGACAAGGCTAAATGCACCATTTTTCGGGCGAATTGATCATGAAGACTAATTGAGATAAGATATGATCATATTTGTCATAGAGCAACGCATGTTTTTCATTGTCAATATAGCCGAATTCCAATGCAAAATCCAGCCAGATCTGCGTTTCAGCGGCTTCCGCTTCCGAATCAGATAGTTTTACAATGAATGATTTAGGATATCTTCTTTTCCTGAATGCTTCCCCGATGTTTGCGCAAACAGATCGTGAACTTCGCCTTACCTGATCAGTTAATGAATATTTTTCCTCAGGAGGAAAGGACATCGAAATTTGGTGTATTTGTGCTGCTGCCTTAAACGCT
>JAUYTA010000343.1 GCA_030695265.1 Bacteroidota bacterium | reverse complement strand
CCCTGGCCATATTCGCACTAATGTCGTAGTTGATTTCTTCAGCCATGGCATTTGTTGCGTCAACCAATCTCAGAAATGCTTCTTTACTAAACGAATCGTTGTACTCCATTTTCAGGGTATCCTCATTTATGAAATTCACATAGGCAGCTACTGTTCTGTTGAATTCAGTCACGTTTATCAAATCTTCGGTAAACTGAACTTCCTGCACTGTTTCTTCTTTTTCATTAAAAGCAAAAAAATAAATAAGCACGGCAACAATGCCAATACCCAATATCAATGGCCAAACCGGTTTTTTCTTTTCAATTTTAATTACTGTCATAATTGTGTTTCTAATTTGTTAGCCTTATCTGCCGGATATAAAATATCACACAGCAAAAATCGGAATACCTGAGCATTCTTCTGTTACATTTTTTTTAATAATAATTGCATTATTCACACATTCTGTTCACAACTCACCCCGAAGGCCGCAAGCGGCCTTCCCCCCTCTCTTTTTTAAAGAGAGGGGAAACCCCGATTCATCGGGGTGGGGTGAGTTAGAAATAAGTAAATTATTTACCTTACCTCAAAACCCACCCCTGAATTTAACTTTACCTGATTGATTGCATTCAGGCTAAAAACCAAACGAATCCGATCTTTGAACGATCCGGTAATTGATTCAATGTTTTCGGAAACTACAATTGGGATGTAAATTTCGAAAAAGTTCCATAATCCTGCTTTCAGGCCTGCTTCGTAAAATATGGGCGAATTGTTTCCCGATCCGTTTCCGTGATCGTTCAGGAGAAAATTTACAAACGGTTTTACAGGTAGCCGGTTGGCTTTTCCGGGCAAACTGCTTGTGAATGATAAAGAAACCAGCCACTGGCTGTATCCGAGCTGCTCGTTTACCGGCGAAACCAAACCACCTTCGGAAAAGCTCATTTGTCGCGACCACAGGGTTTTGGGGAATTCGCTGAAACGATCGGGATAAGTACCTTCGTACAGATATTGCTCCGATCCGCTTCTGCCACTTGCCGAAAGCGCATAAAAGGGAACATCCGGATTATTTTTCAGCATGGTTCCGGCAAACAAGCGTATATCCAGGCCTTTTTTCTTTCCGTAATAACTTACCCGGTAATTCAATTCCATGGATGTTTTCAGGAACGACTGACTGGATTCAGAAGAAACCAGCAGCCTGAACGGGTTGATGATGGCCGATTTTTCCAACTGGTAGCCAAATTGCAGAAATGAACTCATCGCTGCTTTTTCCTGAAGTTGGATCTGGTAAAGGTTGGAAGCTGTTAGGTAGTTTCCGAATACCATTTGCGACAGGGGGTTGTTTGCTTTGTAGTTCCTGAAATACAAGGACAATCCGGCTTTTGCCTTTTGATAATTTTGATTGCCGGGAGCGCCGAATTGTGTTCCTTCCAGCGAAATGGTTGCCTTTCTGATGAAGTTTTCGAAGGGAGTAAAGTTGTAGGCCACTTTCCCGAATCCGGCCAATCCGCCATTTTTAAACGACACAAACGGCATCACAAAATATTCGAACGGTTTGGGAACCAGAAAGCCGCTGTGTACTGCCATTCCAAACATCAGTCCGTTTTCGCGGTTCCAGTTAAATGCAGGGAAATAACTCAGATATCTTTTCTCCGGATCTTCAAGGGTAAAGTAAAGCTGTTTCCTGATAGGGTCAGACCTTGGAAAAATCCCGGTCGTGCGAATGTTGTTGTTGAGCCTGAATAATTCAGGAGTCACATGTGCGGGGTCGATTTTCAGTTCAGAATAATTTCCCGGCGGAAGTTCGATCCACTGCTGTCCCTCAAAACCATCCACCCATTTTTCAAAATAGACGGAATCACCGGTCATTCCGGCAATAACCAGTGGCGATGCCAACTCTCCATTGTTTTTTACGAGCAGCTTCTGGTTCTCAAAACGAACCGCTTTATAGTCCAGCCTTTTGGTGGTGCCAATCAAATCACTGAAAAACCAGTCGAGGTTTTTGCCGGTAACCGTTTCAAATGTTTTGCGCAAATCGTCGGGTTGGGGATGCCTGAATTTCCATTCACGGTAAAATTCGTGCATGACCGAATCGTAAACCGAATCGCCAAGGTAAGCACGCAAATAGTTAAAGACCATTCCGGCTTTGCTGTATATTATCAGGCTATAGTTCAAAGTGGTATAGTCGTCTGCCGGTAAATTAATGGGCTGCTCAAGGTTGTCGCGCGCCTGCGAAAGCCATTCGAGTTCGCTCATCAGTTTTACGGGCATTTGGTCGATATTAAAAAAACTGGCCAGTTTCGTGTTTCTGATCATGACCTCCCAAAGTTT
>JAUYTA010000341.1 GCA_030695265.1 Bacteroidota bacterium | reverse complement strand
AAAAGCTGTAAAAGAACGCTTTGCACAGTTGATGGGAATCAGGGGAAAACGTTCGGTTGACAGTTTGCACAAGGAACTTGGTTTGGTAATGTGGGATTTTGTTGGAATGGGCCGGAACAAAAAAGGACTGGAAGATGCCATCAAAAAGATCGCAGCCATCAAAAAAGAGTTCTGGAGCAACGTTCGTATTCCGGGCGATCAGTCAGGAATGAATGTTGAACTGGAGAAAGCAAGCCGTTTGGCCGATTTTATTGAAATTGGTGACCTGATGGCCCGTGACGCGCTGAACCGTGAAGAATCATGCGGTGGTCACTTCCGCGAAGAGTATCAGACTCCCGAAGGCGAAGCACTTCGTCAGGACGACAAATTTGCATACGTTTCATGCTGGGAATACAAAGGCGAGAAACAGGAACCTGAACTTCACAAGGAAGAATTGATTTACGAAACGGTGAAAATGGTTCAGCGTAATTACAAGTAATGGCTATTTAAAAGAGATCAATCATGGAAAAACTAATAAATCTCACGCTTAAGGTTTGGCGTCAGAACGGTTCAAAAGCAAAGGGCCGGTTCGAAACCTATAAGGTAAACAATGTTTCAACTGGAAGTTCATTCCTCGAAATGATGGACATGCTGAATGAGCAACTTGTCAATGAAGACAAAGTGCCGGTTGCATTTGACCACGATTGCCGCGAAGGCATTTGCGGAACATGTTCGCTTTACATCAATGGCCGACCTCATGGGCCCGATGACGATGTTACTACCTGTCAGTTGCACATGCGTAAATTTACTGATGGACAGACCATCACGATTGAACCCTGGCGTTCGACAGCTTTCCCGGTAATCTATGATTTGATGGTCGATCGCAGGGCTTTCGATAAAATTATTGCCGCAGGAGGGTATGTTTCGGTTAATACCGGTGGAGTTCCTGATGCCAATGCTATTCCAATCGCGAAAGCTGATGCCGATGAAGCAATGGATTCAGCATCCTGTATTGGTTGCGGAGCGTGTGTTGCAGCCTGCAAAAACGGTTCGGCCATGCTGTTTGTTTCTGCAAAAGTTAGCCAGTTGGCCATGTTGCCACAAGGCAAAATTGAAGCTTCACGTCGTGCAAAAGCAATGGTTGCCAAAATGGACGAGCTTGGTTTTGGTAACTGTACCAATACCGGCGCCTGCGAAGTGGAATGCCCGAAAAACATCTCACTTTCGAACATCGCCCGGCTGAATCGCGAATTTTTATACGCAAAACTGCAAGACTAAGGGTGCCGCGGATTGTATCCGCGTTTTATCCGGCGGTTAAAAACTGCCGCACCCCAAACTATACAAAAGCTCCGGAGATTCGTTCTTCGGGGCTTTTTTTATGAGCTATCATTTAGTTAAGGCCAAAATGGAACTTGTGCTGTATATCTATATAGTATTCATTTTATTTTATCTGACGATTAAATAGTTAGCAGTTATGTCAACATAAAATGGTAACCCTGAAAAACCAACTATTTTTTATGCTATGTAATAGTTTGTTTTATAAGTGGCATATATTCAATGATATATGGTCAAATAATGGAGGTGGTGAGATTAAAGCCGTTTGACTTTAACAAAAATCTTTTTTATATTTATAAAATAAAACAACCCGACTGTATAAAAACAGCCGGGTTGCCAAATAAATAAGATTGTTTAACCGGGCAGGGAAGTTACCGCTTACGTGCCCGCAACCTTTGTAAAAGTATAAAAAAAATTAGAAGTTTAGTCTTGATCTTAGCGCTCTTATTGAGTTTTAACGGATGCGAGAAAAATCCGGTTGAGGAAGTGTCATTGCAGAATAATGAGGAATTAACGATTGATCAGGCAATAGAATTTGTCGATAATCAGCGACTTAGACAATTCGCTTTAAAGGGAGGTGATTTACAGAAACAAACAATTAGTATCCGAGCCGACTGGAACAAAGCAAAGAAAAGCAACAATGGAGAATTAAGTGTAATTGAAACGGAAATACAAGGTATGGGGCGATTTGGCTTTGCTACAATGGAATCAATGGAATCCTGGAAGTCAACAAGAAACAATGGTTATCGGTTCTCATTGACTAAGTTGGTCGTTTTAAAGGTTAAGAAAACCGGAGAGATACAATCGTTTATCATGAGCATTGCAGGGGAAAGGCAACACTTGGTACAGAAGAATTTCAATCTTTCTGATAATTCATACCTAAATACCTATTACCGCCAAATCCGGTTGGCATGATTTTTCTTTGACCTCTCTTATGCAATTCTCGTAATTGTTTTGAGCGGTACAAAGTTTTTCAAAGTACGCATTAACTTTTGA
>JAUYTA010000337.1 GCA_030695265.1 Bacteroidota bacterium | reverse complement strand
GACTGCCATAGGAAAGTTCTTGCTGCTAAGTTTTTCCAGAAGATCAATCAATCCGGGCATAACAGGAATTTCATCCAATTCAGAAAAATAATGGATACTTTTAATCTTGAATTGTTCAATTAAATCTTCAACAGAAACATTGATTGAGTGATGTTCTGCAATCTCCTTCCACATCACATCCGACGCAACTCCCATGTATTGAGCGTGTTCTTCGTTCGAAACAGACAACTTATTCTGGAGAAACTGTTGCTTTTCAATTTCAGTGTGAAATGGTTCGCTGTCCACCAGCACACCATCCATGTCAAAAATAATTGCTTTTATCATGGCTTTTGTACGTTTTGAACCGACCAATAGGCAGATCCGTTTTCGAGGTAAATTACAGGAATGTCTTTGATAAATGTTTTCAGCCAGTTGACACAATATTCCATTCCGGCTTCTTCAGAAGGTATGTGACCAGTGAAAATGGCCGCTTTTTTCATGCCCAACATCGAAGCATCGAGCACATATTCGTATGTTTCCCATTCCTGAGCCTCTCCTGCAACCAAAAGTTCGGTTGAATTATCATTAAGTAAATCGCGGTGCGATTGTGAACCGGGAGCTCCAACGGCCAAAGCAACATTGGTAAAACGCATCTGCGGATCACCTACAATGCGCAACTGGCTTCCCTTTAATTTCTCCTGAAGTTTTTGTGCAAAACTACCAACTGTCTGTTCTTCAAATTTGAAAAACTTCATCGATTTGTCAACCTGATTGGCTTTCCATCCCAGTTTGTCAACCATTCCCACATAAATGCCGTCAGGAACAGTTTTGTGCCAGTGGTCGTGAAACCTGAAGATGATTAGTTTATGCTCGTTGATATAGGCGATTTTTTTCAGAAATACAGGATCATCCTGCAGAGATTCCGTGTTATCCAAATGATTGTAAAAAGTAGGTTCGTGAACGATAATCAGATTGCAATTATTTTCAACTGCCTTCCGGAGTGTTGTCATATCGGCAAACATACTTACTGCAACTCCGGTTACAACATTATCAGGATTTCCAGATTTGAAGGTATCAACTGTTTCCCGGCTCCATTTGCAATTCAGATGAGTTTGCATCTCAACTATAATCTGACTTGCAGTTTGATTTTTAACTGATCCACTTTGGGCCCTCAGACCATGCGCTCCTACTGTTAAAAGAAAGATAAGACAAGCAGCCAGTATTTTCATGCGTTAGTAGGGTTAAAAGTTAATTCAATCTTCATGTTGACAGATAGTCATAGAAGATCATGCGTTAATTGTTCCAAATGTATGAAAATGTAACATACAATAATCAGTTCAATCTGTTTTACCTGAAAAATAAAAACCCATTCCATTGACATTGTTTGTCCTATCAAAAGTTTGGAAGTAAGAAGTCTTAATTATAGTTTAGATTTTTACCTTTGTTACCATGCAAAAAAACCAAACTACCATGAAACGAGCCATGAGAATTACTTCTCACACAACTTGTCCCGTATTTTTTACCGGGAGGAGAATGATTATTGGCGAGTTCCATCTGACAATTAAAAAAAAATTATAAACAGATGAAAAAAATCAATTTAAACCTGATCTTCATTTTAAGTATTTTTCTGTTTTCCTCATGTCAGGAAAAAGAACCTGAATGGACCGAACTCTTTAACGGAAAGGATTTGGCTGGCTGGTCAGCCAATCAAAATCCGGAGTCGTTCCAGGTTGAGGATGGTGCATTGGTCGCCAATGGACCAATTAGTCACCTTTTTTATACCGGTGATTTCAAAAAAGGCGTTTTCCGAAATTTCGAGTTAAAAGCCATGGTTAAAACCGATCCCAACAGCAACTCCGGAATTGTTTTTCATACACAGGAACAAGCATACGGGCCTCTGTTGCGGGGTTATGAAGTTCAGATTGACAATTCGTACGAACGGACGGGCGATTTTCAGGAACTAAAAAAAACCGGAAGTTTATACGGAATCCGAAATATCTATTACCCAACCGTAAAAGATGACGAATGGTTTGAACTTCATTTTCGGGTAGTTGAAAACCGTTGCGAGATATTTGTCAATGGCACAAAAGTGGTCGATTACATTCAGCCTGATGAACCTTACCGCCCTAAAAACGACAAGCTGAAAGTTTTCAGTAATGGACGAATTGCACTGCAATGTCACGATGAACGTAGCAAGGTGTATTTCAAAAGCATACAGGTTAAGCCGTTGCCAAATGCCGAAAAATTCGAATTACTGGTTTCAAAAGAATGGGATGATAAAGTGACCAAACTAATGTTCGAGAACTTCCCGCTGATTGATTTTCATGTTCACCTGAAAGGTGGCCTGACCATTGAACAGGCCTGTGAAAACTCGTTTAAACTGGGTATTAACTATGGCATTGCGCCCAATTGCGGATTAAAATTCCCGGTTACTGATGATGCGTCACTGGCTGCTTATATGGACACGGTAAGGGCAAAACCAATTTTCAGGGGAATGCAGGCTGAAGGCCGCGAATGGATTACTTTATTTTCGCCGGAAGCTGTCGCCAAATTCGATTACGTATTTACCGATGGTATGACCTGGACCGATCACAAAGGCCGTCGTATGAGGCTTTGGATCAAGGAAGAAGCTTTTGTTGAAGATGAACAAAAATTTATGGACGAGCTGGTTGGCAAAATTGAAAGTGTCATTTCGCAGGAACCAGTTGATATTCATGTAAATCCAACATTTCTGCCTGACGTGATAGCTGCAAAATACGACGAACTCTGGACAGATGCCCGCATCGACCGTTTTGTAAAAGTTTTGGCTGACAATGGAGTTGCGCTGGAAATCAATGCACGATACAAACTACCTTCAGAAAAAATACTGCGTAAAGCCAAAGAAGCCGGGGTAAAATTCTCTTTCGGCACCAACAATACCGGAGCCGATCTGGGAACAATTGATTATTGTTTCGAGATGAAGGAAAAACTCGGTTTGAACTACAAAGACATGTTCATGCCCAAAAAGCACAACGAAAAACCGGTGCTGGTAAAAGGACTTCCGGCAAAAATTACTGGATAGAATAAGCCCCATCCCCAACCCTTCCCCAAAAAGGGAAGGGAGTTTGGATACCACAGGTTCTGAACATTCTTAACTTAAAGCGAATTTCCATATTACTTACAGTGTCAAAAAGTCCCCCTTTGGGGGATTTAGGGGGCTTGAGATTTGCTTTTTGCTTTTCATTTTATATTTTTGCAGACCAGACCAGACCAGTACAATTAAATCATACCATTTATGAAACACCTATCGTATATTCTTTTATTGATTGCCCTGCCCATGCTGGCAGTTTCGCAAACCAAATTTCAATTTCAAAACACCAGTTTATCCACACAGGAAAGGGTCGAGAACCTGCTTTCGGAAATGACACTTCAGGAAAAAATAGAGCAAATGCGCTACCAATCGCCGGCCATCGAAAGGCTTGGAGTTCCGGAGTACAACTGGTGGAACGAATGTTTACACGGTGTAGCTCGCGCCGGTTATGCAACAGTATTTCCGCAGTCGATTTCGATTGCAGCATCGTGGGATACTGAATTAATTCATACCGTTGCCAATGCAATTTCGGACGAAGCACGCGCCAAACACCATGAATTTGCACGCCGTGGACTTCGGAAGATCTATCAGGGATTGACATTTTGGTCACCAAACATCAATATTTTCCGCGATCCGCGTTGGGGCCGTGGGCACGAAACGTATGGCGAAGATCCTTTCCTGACCGGACAAATGGGACTTCAGTTTGTGAAAGGTTTGCAGGGCGACGATCCAAACTACCTCAAAGTAGTGGCAACTGCAAAACATTTTGCGGTTCATTCAGGCCCTGAACCTTTGCGCCACGAATTTGATGCCCGTATCAGCGAACGCGATTTTCGCGAAACGTATTTGCCGGCTTTCCGAACATTGGTGGTTGACGGCGATGTATATTCCATTATGGGCGCCTACAACCGTTTTCGTGGAGAAGCTTGTTGCGCCAGTACCGAACTTTCAGGAATACTGCGCAACGAATGGGGTTTTCAGGGTTATATTGTGAGCGATTGCTGGGCGATTTCTGACATCTGGAAATACCATAAAATTGCCAAAGACGAGGCTGAAGCTGCTGCTCTTGCGGTATTGCGCGGAACTGATCTCGAATGTGGCGACACCTACAAAGCTTTGCCTGAAGCTGTGAAACGAGGATTGCTCACCGAAAAAGATCTCGATGTTTCGGTGGCAAGACTGCTGACTGCCCGTTTTAAACTTGGAATGTTCGATCCTGACGAAAAAGTTCCGTATGCGCAAATTCCTTTTTCAGTAAATAACAATCCGGCCAACGATTATTTGGCGCGTGTTGCCGCTCAAAAAAGTATCGTTCTGCTGAAAAATGCCAACAATGCATTGCCACTGAAGAAAAATCTTGCGCGCATTGCGGTTATTGGCCCGAATGCCGACGAAATTGAATCGCTGTGGGGAAATTACAACGGTATTCCTTCGAATCCGGTAACCGTACTTCAGGGAATAAAAAACAAAGTAGCGCCGCAAACTGAGGTGATTTATGCGCAAGGCAGCGAGTTGGCCGATGGCATTTCGAAATTGGTTCCAATCCCATCCATTTATCTTGAAACGGAAGACGGAAAACAAGGCGCATTTGGTGAATATTTTGCCAACAATAAAATGGAAGGACAGCCACTTTTTACCCAAATTGATGACAATATTGATTTTTACTGGGAAGCCGGTTCGCCCGATCCGCGCATGCCAGTTGATGATTTT
>JAUYTA010000140.1 GCA_030695265.1 Bacteroidota bacterium | reverse complement strand
CATCCCCAATTCATTTTTGTATATCTTTGCGCCTCTTGAAAATTTCTTTTTAACGATTATTTATTGATTTTCAGATGTTAACAGATAATATTTTCTATGTTTCAGAATATTTCCGGTCTATTCAGGGAGAAGGAAATTATGCAGGGGTAAACAGCCTTTTTATCAGGTTTCAGCATTGCAACCTCAAATGTTTGTGGTGCGACACCAAATACACCTGGAATAAGCATTCGGGTTTACACATACTTTATACACAAACTGAAATCAAAAAAGTCGTTGCCGAAAATACTGCCACACATGTCATATTAACCGGAGGGGAACCTTCGCTATACCGGCTGGATAAGCTTGATGTTCAGGGGAAAAAGTTTCATGTCGAAAGTAACGGGACAATTATCCCCACCCATCCGTTAAATATCCAAATGGATGATGGTTCTGTCTTTTCTCGGGGAGCCATGGATGAAAAGGTAATTTCAAAATACAATTGGGTCATTTCACCGAAACTTTCAAATTCTTTTCAGGAAATTAATGAAGAAGCGATTGTTTTTTGGGCTAAAAATGAGTGGTGTATCTTTAAATTTATCGCGAAAAAAGGTAGTGACCTGACAGAAATAAACGACTTTATCGATCGGTATGCCATCGAAAGGGCAAAAGTATTTGTTGGTCTGGAAGGAGCGACCCTGGAATCGCAGATAAAACCCGGATTGGTTGATGAAATCATAAACTTTGGGTTTCATTTTTCACCCCGGTTGCACGTGATGCTTTGGGGGAATGTTCGTAGAAAATAAAAGAACAGCATTTTAAACTGCAATTATGAAATACATTATATATAAGGAATTTACTTTTGAGGCAGCTCACCGTTTATTGAGGAATTACTCAGGGAAATGCTCCAACAATCACGGGCATTCATTCAGGGTAAAGTTATCGTTGGAGGGTCAGGAACTTGACGGGAAGGACATGCTGATCGATTTTAAGGAAATGAAAGCCTTAAAACTTTGGATCGACGACACCTTGGATCACGTGACCATGCTGTGGGAGGAAGACCCTTTAGCCAAATACCTGATTGAAACAGGCAATAAAGTGTACCTGACCAGAAAGAACCCGACTTCCGAACATTTGGCTGAAATCATTTTACAGAAAGCTTGCCAGCTCTTTGAAAACCCGCGGATAAAGGTTCATTCCGTTGAAATAAATGAAACGTGTACCACCGGGGTGAAAATCTATTTGTAAGGATTTAATTGTCAATTTCAGGATGTTGAATCACTTCGCTTTCAATCAGGCCGTTTTCCGGTAGCGCATCACAGCCAGACTCAGAAAGGTAAATCCCAGAATACAAAGCGCCACAAACTCGTGAATCAAATCACCAAAATTTGATCCTTTGAGTACGACCATTCGCATAACTTTCATAAAGTGAAAAACCGGATTGGCTTCGTTAACCAACTGTGCCCAATGTGGCATACTGTCGGCAGGCGTAAAAATTCCGCCCATCAGGATGAAGATCATCATGAAAAAGTAAGTGACAAACATGACCTGCTGCTGGGTATCGGCAACGGTTGAAATAAGTAAGCCTAAGCCAAGTATCCCCAGCAGGTACAAAATTCCAAATCCGAAGACCAGCCACAAACTGCCCACAATTGGCAGATTGAAAACCACTTTGGCAATCAGCAATCCGAAGGATAAATCAAACAATGCGATGACCACAAACGGGATCAGTTTCCCGGTTAAAAATTGAATTTTTTTGATCGGAGTCACATTTAGCTGTTCAATGGTTCCCTGTTCTTTTTCCTTTACCAGACTCATTCCGGAGAGAAACAACCCGATAAGCGTAACCAATATGGCCAAAACCCCGGGAGCCATGTACCATTTGTATTCGAGTTCGGAGTTGTACCAGTAACGGGAAATGGTGTTCACCTGAAATGGTGCGTTGAACTCTGGGAGCCCTTTCCATTCGGCAATTATGTTTTTATTGAAATCACGGATGACCGATGCTGCATACGAATAGCCCAATTGCGCGGCTTGCCCGTCGATGGCATTCACGAGTAATTGCAAACTGGCTTTGTCGTCGCGGATTAAGTCGCGCTCAAATCCCCGGGGGATAACCAGAACCATGTCGTCGGCATTGCGCAACAGTTCTTTTTCTCCATCTTCAGGATCGAACGATGTATTGTTGATCGTGAAAAAAGGAGAAGCTTCCAGTTTACCTGCCAGCTCGCGTGAAGTGGACGACATGTCTTTATCGACCAGAAAAATATCGACATTTTTCAGATCATAAGTGGTGGCGAAAACCAGCACCAGCATTTGCAGCAGTGGAATCATCACGATCATCCGAAGCATAACTTTGTTCCGCCTCACCTGGATAAACTCTTTTTGTATGACGTAAAATATTGTTTTCATAAATAAGTGCCTAAAGTGTCTAAAGTTCGGAGTGCCTAGATTAAAAAGTGTCTAGAGTGCGAAGTGCCTAAAATGCCTAGAGTAAAGTTGTCGA
>JAUYTA010000333.1 GCA_030695265.1 Bacteroidota bacterium | reverse complement strand
CCTGTCAGCCTGCCATTCCCAATAACATTCAGGTTCTTTACCTGAAGCCATGAGCAACTGTCGGCCATAATGGAATTTTCATTTTCTCCATTGAGTATCGCTCGTCCGTTTCCATAAGATCCAATCACGATGGGCAGTTCTTTTGTTCCGGCCAAACCTTTTAATTTGAGCGTTCCGGCAAAAGATTGACCTCCGGCGAATAACACCGAATTGCCAGGTAGAAGTTTAAGTGAATCTACCTTTTCTATCGATTTGAAAGGTTTTTTCATTGTTCCCTTATTGGTGTCATCGCCCGTTTGAGAGTCAACATAGTACGTTGATTGAGGCGAGCAACCGATCAGAAACATTATAAATACAGCGAATACTTGATTCAAAATCTTTGGATATTGCATGGCTATTATTTGATTAATTTTTGTTCAAACAGAAAATCTGTCATTCGCTGCAAGGTAGGCAAAAAATTGGGGTTGCTCACCGGCCAGTCGCACGAGTGGTCAGCATCTTTCACCCGGATCAGTTCACAGGTATTTCCAGCCTCGTTCATCAACCGGGTAAATTTTTCAGCGAATTCGATTGGCGTGGTTTTGTCTTTGGTTCCGTTCGATAAAATGGTTGGGGGCCAACCTTTTTTTACGTTCAGAATGGGTGAAAATTCAGGATGAACATCGAAAAATTCTTTGCCAAAACCTTCGCCCAAAACCGGATTGTGAAGGACCAGAGCATTTGGTTTGGAGCTGATTTTCAAATTTTCACTATCAGCATCACCGCCATCAATTGCAGTGCAGGCGGCAATATGTCCACCTGCCGAACCGCCGGCTGCGATGATATGATTCGGATCGATCCCCAGTTCTTTGGCATGTGCACGGACATACCTGATGGCCGATTTGGCATCCTGAATACATTCAACAGGTGTGGTTCCATGGCGCGATTTTACGCGGTAATCGGCTTCAATACCAATAATTCCATGGTCTCGAAACCATGCAGGATGGGGATCTGGCCATATACATTTCCATTTACCCAGCCACCTCCGGTAAAATACACAATTGCAGGCAACGCTTTTTTCTTCTTGCCCAACGGACGCAGAATGTACAAATACATTTCTTCCTGCGGCGTTGTTTTGTATAAGATCTTTTCTGCCAATGCTGCCAGGTTCTTCCCGGAAAGTTTGTAGCTATCCTGAACAGTTGATAAGGACGTTGCAGAATCGATTTTTTCCGAAGAAAAAGGAGTTTGGGCGGAAAGATTTCCAGAAATAATGATCAGGATAAAGAAAAATAGTTCTTTCATATATTTCAATCCAAGTTGTAAAAATTTTGTAATGAACCACATAGACACATAGGCACATAGAACACAAAAAACTATGTGTTCTATGTGCCTATGTGTCTATCTTTATACTGGGAAATTACCATGTATCGGTGCGGAACGGAGCCAGCGGCAATCCTTCATTACTAAACACATCGGGCATTGAAGTATCGTCGAAACAAAAACGGGCCGCCACCGGAGTTTTTACCAATTTGGAAGAAAGGATTACTACATTTCCATCAATTTTGGCAGTTGCTTCCACGAATTTCCGATCATCGCCGGCAATCATGAACTTCAACGGAGTTTTTCCAGTCGATTTCAAGCCTGCAGCGGCATTGCTAAAAGTGAGGCGAACCTTGTCTTTTTCAACTTTCATCGATTCAAAAGAGGGGCTTTTGTATGCGCCAACATTTTGTTTGTATGTTTCGGCCAAAGCATAATTTGCAAGCCGTTTGCCAACATCCAGCTTGTTTCGCGGGTGAATATCCTTGATGTTGTCAACCAAGTCAGAAATAACGACCATTCCGGTGTTTGGAACAGTTTTGGTTGCCAGTTCCTGCTGTTCGCGCAGATATTCTGAAGTTCCCTGATCTCCGTAGGTATATGGTGCGATTTGAACCTGATAAAACGGAAAGTCTTTTTTGAAATCGGCCCGCCAGTTTTCGATAAGGGTTTTCATCAGTTTTGAGTAGATCGGGTAATTTCCGCAGTTCGATTCGCCCTGATACCAGATGGCACCTGCAATTCCGAATGGAACAACCGGATAAATCATTGAATTGTATAATGCTCCTGCAGCTCCCGGCCACCAGTCAAAATGTTCGTTGTATTTGGCTTTGTTTAGTTCTGTATCATTTTCGATGCGGCTTTTTTCTATCCATACTTCAGCGGGAGTTCCACCCCATGCAGAAACGATGATACCGACCGGAACATTCAGCTTTTGCTGCAATTCGCGTGCAAAGAAGTAACCAATTGCACTGGTTGAGCGCATGGTTTCAGGAGTACAAACCGCCCAGGATGCGTTGCAGGTTTGCTGTGGATATTCGGCGCCAATTTTCTGAACGTGAAAAATGCGAATGTTCGGATGATTCGCTTTTGCCGCTTCTTCTTCTCCATTGATGATTTTAGCGTTTACGCTCCATTCCATGTTGGATTGTCCGCTGCAAATCCAGACTTCGCCCAGCATTACATTGTTGAGTTGGACATTGCTGCTTCCCAAAATCCGGATAGAGTAGGGGCCTCCGGCTGCAATTGTTTTGATGGTGGTTTTCCATGCCGAACTGTTATCAGCTTTTACATTTATGGTGTCTTTACTGTTCCAGCTGGTTACAATTTTAACGGTTTCGCCCGGATCGGACCAGCCCCAGATGGCTACATCGGAGTTTTGTTGCAGCACCATATTGTCGGCAAAAACGGATGGAAGGATGATTTTCGCAAACATGTTGGTGGTGAATCCGGAAAGAATCAGTAAGGTTAAAAAGAGTTGTTTCATTGTTGATATTTTTAGTTTAGGTATTGGTCATATTGATTTCTATTTCAAAACATATTCTATTCCGTCCGAATCAGGACTTTTGCTGTGATATGGCATTTTTCCGCGGACGGTAAATTCATTTTCGATGTTTTTTCTACAAATATTTCGCACCTCTGGTGCTTTCCCCTCTCCGAGCGCTTTGCTCCCTGCTCCCTGCCCCTTGCTCTAAAAGCTCCACTTCTCCTTCCAATAAAACTTGGGGGCATCGCCTTCGAATACGATGGGCAACCAAACGTATCGGCCATCAATCGGATTATCGGGTGTCCAGCGGTCGCCCATGTAAATGTAACTGTCTTTTTTACCCTGAACCTGCAATACGAAAGTGCTTTGCGAATGGAAAGTCAGTTCCGAATCTTTACCAATTGCCGGATTTCCAAGTTCAGTCCATGTTCCGAAAATCTCGTCAGCTACTGCAGAGCGGGCTGCATTGGGATCCCAACCAGTGCAATCGGAGGCGATGAAGAAATATTTGCCGTTGCGTTTAAAAAGTGCAGCGCCTTCCATGTAGCGCCCCGGAAATACCCGGAAATACTGTCCTGAATACGACAAATAATCATCGGTTAACTTCGATATATGCGTGGTACTGTTTTCTTCGGAAGAA
Organism: Bacteroidota bacterium; assembly: GCA_030695265.1. Taxonomy (GTDB): domain Bacteria; phylum Bacteroidota; class Bacteroidia; order Bacteroidales; family Prolixibacteraceae; genus Aquipluma. Next base: position 922 of record JAUYTA010000333.1, on the reverse strand, counting down.
TAAATGTGGTAGGCTGTTCCATCGTCGTCAACAAACAGGTTCATATCGCGGGCCATTTGTCCGCCTTTGAAATCCCGGCCTAAAATATTTACAGAATCAACGTGCGCAGGCAAACATCCTTTTCCGCCGCAATAATGGGGTTTAACCCAATCAGCAACCGGTTTTTTATGAAAAGACTGAACATTGACCGGCCAGTAACCGGCGTTTGGCCGGAAGCTTTTCAGGAAAATAAACGGGCCGGCCGGATGATCGCTGACGGCAACACCGCTGCGGGCGGCATCGTACCCTTTGCCTTTCAATTCGAGATGAAACCACATCACGAACTTTTTGGTTTTTGCGTTGTAAATCACCTTCGGACGCTCAAGGATGCAACCTTTGGCAATATCACTTTCAGGGTTGGTTTCGTCCACTTTAAGGGCAATTCCTTCGTTTTTCCAGTTATACAAATTGCGAGACGAATAACAGCCAACACCCACCTGTGCCGTGTTCCCAATTTTTCCGGCAATTTTATGTTCGCCATACCAGTAATAAACGCCATCGTGGTACAGCACCCCGCCACCATGGGCATTGATATGGGTTCCGGTATTGTCTTTCCAGATTTCTCCGGGAATAATTTGTTTGGAGGTTTGTGATTTCAGGATAAAAACACAAAAAAAAGCAAGTAAAAAGAGTTGAAACTTTCTGGCCATTTGTATTTGGTTTAGACATTTTTGGTCTTGATCTCCAGTGCCTTTATTGCTCTGTCAAAATCAGAAATGTATTGTGTATCGTATGTCTTACCATCTTCAGCAGTATGTCGGAAATTCCGACATACTGAATCTTCCTTTAATTCCCCCTCAGTAAAAACATTTTTAATGTGTTCTGTAATTGTCACGCGGTTTTTGTCAAACAATTCGGCAATTTGTTTCTGATTTAGCCAAAC
>JAUYTA010000332.1 GCA_030695265.1 Bacteroidota bacterium | reverse complement strand
ATGAAAGTAATTGACATTATCAATCAGAGCAGCAAAACCATCTTTTCGTTTGAGCTTTTGCCCCCGCTCAAAGGAAACGATACAAGCAAAATATACAGTACGATTGAAAGTTTGGTGGATTTTGATCAGAAGTACATCAACATTACCACCCACCGCGACGAGATGGTGTATGTTGAACTTCCTGACGGCCACATTGAAAAACGGACAGTTCGCAAACGCCCCGGGACGGTTGCCATTGCAGCGAACATTCAGTATAAATACGGAATTCCGGTGGTTCCGCACATTTTATGCGGCGGCTTTTCGAAAAGCGAAACCGAACATGTGCTGATCGACCTCAATTTTATGGGCATCTCGAATGTGCTTGCATTGCGCGGCGACGGCAACAAAGGCGAACATGTTTTCAGACCAGATCCAAACGGACATTCAAATGCCAACCAACTGGTTGAACAGATTGTGAATCTGCGCAAGGGTAAATACCTGGAACTTGATTTAAAGAACACGGCACCAATGGATTTTTGTATTGGTGTAGCAGGTTATCCGGAGAAACATTTTGAAGCGCCAAATGCTGACATTGATCTTCAGTACCTTAAAGAAAAAGTGGATGCAGGAGCCGAATACATTGTGACACAGATGTTTTTCGACAACCGGAAATACTACGATTTTGTCGATCGTTGCAGAGCAATTGACATTCAGGTTCCGATTATTCCGGGTATCAAACCAATCAACCTGAAGAATCAGTTGACAGTTCTGCCTAAATTGTTCAGTATTGACATTCCGAAAGAACTGGCCACAGTACTGCTCAAATGCAAAACCGACGACGATGCCAAAGTAGTAGGCACCGAATGGGCTATATTTCAGTCCAAAGACCTGATTGCCAACAAGGTTCCGAGCCTGCATATTTATACTTACGGAGTTTCTGACAATACCCGAAAGATTGTAAAAGCTGTATTTTAGTTTTCCGGGTTACCTTTTCGCCAGCGAGAACAGAAATTCAAGTCCTCCTTCTGGACGGTTTTTTACTGATATTTCGCCTTTGTGGAGCATGATTGCATTTTTCACGATAGACAGACCCAGACCAGTTCCTCCTGTTTCGCGCGAACGTCCGTAATCAATCCGGTAAAATCGTTCAAAAATACGTGGAAGATGTTCTTCAGGAATACCTGAACCGGAATCGGTATATTGGAAATAGTAGAATTTACTGTCTTCAAGGTATTTCCGGATAGAAATAGTTGTATTGTTACCAGCATAATTGATCGAATTTTCTACCAGATTTTGGAACACAGAAAACAACAAAGATTCATTTCCGTTAACAACTACCTCATTGTCAACATCTATTTTGTAATCCATATTTCTTTCGGTAAGCCTGATTTTCAGGTTTTCAATTGCATCGCGGATCACAGGTTTCAGCATTAGTGGTTTAAATTCGAACAAACCACCTGCATCTTCAATGTTGTTGAGCAACGAAATATCGTTGAGCAAATCGGTTAGTCGCTGCGATTGTGCAAAAGCTTTCTCCAGAAAATAGGTCTGTTTCTCAGCCGGAATATTCGGGTTATTAATAACAGTTTCCAGATAACCTTTGATCGACGATAATGGTGTTTTCAGTTCGTGGGCAATATTGGAGGTGAGTTGCTGTTTAAGAAGTCGCTGTTTTTCAGGACGTGTCACATCGCTTATCAAAACCTCAAAACTTTTATCCACAAAAATAATGCACCTGATATGAAAAAATTTCTCACTTTTCTCGATGGTAAATTCGATATGGGGCAACTCTTTGTTCTGAGTTTGAAGATCGCTTTCGCGGTACTGGTCAACAAATTCAACGACTTTACTGAATTCAGGAATAGAAAAAACATGCTCTGCCGAAATTGTCGATTTATCTGAAATCATGTTTATAAACTGGATAAAGTGACTGTTGGCCAGTATCTTGTGTTTTCCAGGAGTAAATATTGAGATGCCCTCTTTCAGCACCTGAAGATGCCCGTATAATTTTTCCCGTTCGCTGGTCAACTCATCTTTTGCAGTTTTCAGGTTGTCGTAAATCTGAACAATCTGCTTACGAATTACCCCCAGTTCATTGTCCTGAAAGTTGCTGTCCATCTTCGAAATATCTTCATTTTGCCCGGCTTTTAGCGCAAAATCTTTCAGCTTGACGATAAATTCACTCAACCGACGGGTGGTCAAATGAAGCAAAACCCACATCAGGATAAAAAGGAAAACCACGAAAACCAGGAATATACGTTCTGTTTTCAGAAATTTGATGATATCGACATTGTAAACGGCAGCTGTCCGGACAAAATATTTTTTGCAATTCTTGGCGTAATAGTAAAATTTCTGATTAGTAGTAGCCGATAGACGAATATTCGTACCTTTTCCTGAATAGAGCGCTTTCTGAACTTCGGGTCGTTTCAGGTGGTTCTCAAGTTGCTGAACATCTGCAACAAAGCTGTCATACACAACTTTTCCGGTCATATCTACAATCGTTATCCGTGTATTTTCTATTGGCAAGAGCATTTTCAGCGTATCGAGTGATTTAAAATCACCTGATTCGAAAATCCGTTTATGCTCGATGTATCGGTGTGTTACTTCTGAAATATTTTCAAGCGTATTTTCAAGCTGGCCAGTACGGTAGCTTTTTTCCCG
>JAUYTA010000327.1 GCA_030695265.1 Bacteroidota bacterium | reverse complement strand
ATTGCGGTATTCTTCATCTGTATAACTGGCGGCTTTGCCAGCTTCTTTTTCAACCAGTATTTCGTGTCCGTACGAAACCAAAAGCTCAACAGCCTGCGGAGTTAGTGGAACACGATACTCCACTTTTTCCTTGTCCGACGGAATTCCGATCCTGATTTTTTTTCCTTTTCTTCGTATTTCAAGCATTTCTTCTTTTGGCAACATAAAAGTTGAGCCAGATGAAGATTGTTCGGTTAATTTTTCTTTTTCAGTCATGTTGAGATGCTTGATTTAAAGGGTTAAGATAGTTTGAAGACCGAAGACCGAAGTCGGAAGACCGAAGACGGAAGTACGAAGACCGGAGTCGGAAGTCCGGAGACCGGAGTCGGAGGATTGGAGACTGATGTTGATTGCTCGTGTTCATTTGATTTTGTCTTTAAATGCTACCATCATATTCATCAAATTGAATGCGAATTCGTAATGTATGCGGAATTCTTCTTCAGAGATATATTCCCTTCTTTTGGCTTTATGCAAACATGTTACAACCTCTGCCAGAGAACGTATTGAATAACCAATAAACTTTTTAAATTCCGGATTCGTTTGTCCGATTGAGCCTTCTGAAATATTTAACGCGATAGAATCCACAGCCCTTCTGATTTGTGAACTAAGGTTATAGATTTCCTCTTTAGGGAAATTCCGGGATAACTTATTTATACTTTCTCCAAACTCCATGGCTTTTTGCCAAATAACCAGTTTTTCAAATTTAAATTCCATAAAGAATTCTTAAGTAATTGTAATAATTTCAGATTTCTGCAAAACTTCCGACTTCGGTCTCCCGTCTCCCGACCCTTTTTTCTTCTGACTCCCGACTTCGGTCTTCCAACCTTTTCTCTTCCGACTTCAGTCTTCCGGCTCCAAACATTCACACTTTTTTCGCTACCACCAGCCTTTTGCCATGTTCAACCTCCGTAATCCTGACTTCTACAACCCCCTCAGGCAACAATGATTCTATCATTTCAGGCCATTCGATAAAACAGTAATTTCCACTGTAAATATAATCTTCATAACCCAAATCGAAAGCTTCTTCCAGTTTTTTAATGCGATAGAAATCAAAATGATAGATTACAGCTCCTTCATTGGTTGAGTATTCGTTGATAAGCGCAAAAGTGGGGCTGGTCACATAATCGTTCGACCCCAGTTCGTGACAAATGGCTTTTATAAAGGTCGTTTTCCCTGCGCCCATTCCACCGTATAAGGCAAATATCCGGTCTTCAGGAAAATAGTTAAGCAATTGTTTTGCGGTTTCCTGAAGTGCGGATATATCTTTAATTTCAGTCTGGAACATCTGTTTCTGTTTTAGTTGTGCAAATTAATAAAACTTCGTTGAATATGCATAACAGTGACTTTTGTTAAAGGTTTGAATAAAAAAAATGTATTACTTTTGATTCACGATAAACCGAATAATAAATAAAATATGAAGCTGCCACAAAATTTAAAGTACACCAACGAACACGAATGGATTAGCGTGGAAGGTGATCAAGCTGTAGTTGGAATTACCGCTTTTGCTCAGGGTGAGCTGGGCGACATTGTTTTTGTTGAAATTGAAACCGAAGGCGAAACGCTCGCAAAAGGTGAAACTTTCGGAACGATTGAAGCGGTAAAAACAGTCTCTGATTTGTTTATGCCCGTTAGCGGCAAAGTTTTAGAGGTAAATCCGGCTCTCGAAGCTTCTCCTGAACTTGTAAACAAAGATGCTTATGGCGAAGGCTGGTTAATAAAATTATCAATTGACAATCCGGCAGAACTTGAAGATTTGTTAAGTGCGGAACAGTATCAGGCGATGCTCGAAGCATAAAATAAAAAGGCTGTCTGAAAAGGCAGCCTTTTTATTTCTCTCAAAATATTGAAATATCCAGCTTACTATTTGACCATACATATGAAAAAGACTATCCACATACATAACATTTTACCTGCAACGATTGCTTCACGTAAGTCGATAGGGTTATTAAGTCAGGAAATCAATTTGGATAGCCATTCCTCGGTGATTTTTGATTTTGCCGATATTGATTTTATTTCACGGGCATTTGCCGATGAATTAATTCACTTTATTGCGGACAATTGCATCTCGGCTGAATTTAAGAATGCAAATTCAATCGTAAACGAAATGCTAGTAGTAGTGCAAAAAAATAAGAAGAAGAGAGATTCTTCATTTCATCATATTGCAATCACTCCTTTTCTTGACCAAAAAGAGTTTACTAAATTCCTTTCGATGATCTAAGATTAGTCAAGATCTGCACATCATATAAAGCAATATAGAAATACACGTCAGGAATCCGACGGGTATTTCTATATTGCTTAAAATCTTCAGGATTATACCGCCTGCACCAACTCCAAACTTTCGTAACCTTTCTGAACGGCTTCGAGGTTCATCGGAATCAGGTAATGATGTCGTGCAGGAAGTGATTTTTCAAGGCCTTTTTCAACACTTTCCATTTTAACCACCGGTTTTGCTTTCAGGTAAGCGCCCAAAACCACCATATTAAAGGTTTTTACATTGCCAAGTTCGGCAGCAATCAGCGTTCCTTCAATTTTGTAAATATTGATATCGGTGCGTTTTGGCGGATGAATAATGCCGTTCGGATCGTAAATTAAAATACCGCCCGGTTTTACCATCGGTTCAAATTTGTTCATCGATTGCTGGTTCAGAATAATGGCGGTATCAAATTCATTGATAATGGGCGAACTGATCCGGTTGTCGCTTAAAATAACGGTTACGTTGGCAGTTCCTCCGCGCATTTCGGGGCCATACGACGGAAACCAGGTTACTTCCTGATCGGCCATTACGCCTGAATAAGCAAGAATTTTTCCCATTGAAAGTACGCCTTGTCCGCCAAATCCGGCTATAATAATTTCTTCGGTCATTGTCTTCAGTTATTAATTGGTGTATAACTTTCCGGATTGTTTTTCGAACTGTCTTTCAGATCTCCGGGCGGATAGAACGGGAACATATTTTCGACCATCCATTCGTTGGCTTTCACCGGTGTCATCTTCCAGTTCATATTGCAAGTCGAAACAACTTCAACAAAGGAAGTCCCCTTTTTATCGATGGCAGCCTGAAAAGCTTTCGAAATAGCTTTCCTGCATTTACGAATTGCAGCGGGAGTTTGTACCGATTGGCGTGTTACATAGGAAGTTCCGGGCAATTGGGCAATCAATTCGGTAATTTTCAGCGGATAGCCGTTTCGTCCGGCATCGCGGCCATTGGGTGTTGTGGCGGTAATCTGACCCAGTAGGGTAGTGGGCGCCATTTGTCCGCCGGTCATGCCGTAAATACCGTTGTTAACAAAAATCACGACCATGTCTTCGCCACGGTTACAGGCATGTAAAATTTCGGCAGCACCGATGGAGGCTAAATCGCCATCGCCCTGGTAAGTGAAAACAACCTTGTCAGGATTGGTTCTGGCAATACCTGTTGCAACTGCAGGAGCTCTTCCGTGAGCGGCTTCCTGCCAGTCGATGTCGATGTAATTGTAAGCAAATACAGCGCATCCTACCGGTGAAACGCCAATTGTTTTATCCTGAATTCCCAAAT
>JAUYTA010000316.1 GCA_030695265.1 Bacteroidota bacterium | reverse complement strand
GCCTGGCTTGGCTGGCAGATTGTGCGTTCGTACATGAAACAGAACAAAGATGTTGAACTGGCTGATTTGATGAACAATGCAGATTTTCAGGGTATATTGAACCAGTCGGGCTATCAGCCATAAGAGTTTCAGGTTTCAGGTTCCAAGTTTCAGGTTTCGCTTTTTTCAATACCTCGGAAGGCATTGTAAATACAATATCTCAAAACAAAAAAGCCCCCTTTTCAGGAGGCTTTCTCATATCGAATAATTGTATTATTCCATTTCTTTGATTTTGATATTCCGGTACCAAACATTGTCGCCGTGATCCTGAAGAGCAAAGTATCCTTCTTTGGCAACATCAGCCCAATTCGGATTTAGTTCAGGGAATTTACTGTCTTTAACCAGTTTTTTCCAGTCGTCGGTCCACAAATGATATTCGAGAACAGTTTCACCATTTTGTTTGTGCACAACGGTTCCTTTGTAGCATATAATTTCAACAGTGTTCCATTCGCCGACAGGTTTTGCGTTTTGTGGTTTTGCCGGAATCAGGTCGTACAACGATCCTGCCTGACGGTTACAGTCTTTTCCCAACATTGCATCCGGGTGACCCACATTGTCGAGAACCTGCATTTCAGGAGCAGTTTTGTAGATTGGCCATTCAGGAACTTCCTGTCCCAAATAGAAAATACCGGAGTTTCCGCCTGCCTGAATTTTCCATTCAAGTTTCAGTTGAAAATTCCTGAATTTTTTGTCGAAAAGAATATCGCCACCATCTTGAGCGCCAGCCTCGCCGGTTCCAGTACCGATGCAATGCAAGGTTCCGTCAACAACTTCCCATCCTTTGGGGAATTCAGTCTTGTTGTATCCTCTCCAGCCAGTAGAAGTTGTTCCGTCGAAAAGTAGCGTCCATCCTGCATTGGCTTCTTCTGCACTTAACTTGTTCAATTCAGGTTCAGCTGCTGCTGTTGCTGATTTTTCTCCTGTTTTTTTCTGACCGCCCTGACATGATGCAAGGGAAAATGCGATAGTGCCGATCACTAAAAATGAATAGATCTTTTTCATTTTAAATTAATTTTAGTTTATTGAAAATTTATTTTTGGTTTACAGTTGACAATGACAAAGTTAATAAAACTTCAGCAAAAAATTGTCTGCCAGTTTGATTGTGCTGAAAAAATAGCCTGTATCCGACTGATAAAATCAGAATCGTTTTTGTAGCTTTGCAGCGATTAAGGAACTTATATTTAATCAATTATAATCAAGATATTATGGCGCATAAAAAAGTGAAAAGGATTGGCATTTTGACTGCCGGTGGTGATTGTCCCGGATTGAATGCTGCAATCAGGGGAGTTGGAAAAACAGCCATTGTTGAATATGGTATGGAGGTTATCGGGTTTTCGTCTGGTTATACCGGCCTGATTCATAAGCAATATGTAGAACTCAAGGAAAAAGATTTATCAGGTATATTAACGCTTGGAGGCACAATAATTGGAACTTCACGCGAAAAACCTTTTAAAATTGTGACAGAAGAGGACAATGACAAACCTGAATTGATCAAAAAGAATTACACAGACCTCGGTTTGGATGCTTTGGTTTGTATTGGTGGAAACGGAACCATGAAAACTGCCAATTTATTATCGAAAATTGGTTTAAATGTAATTGGGATC
>JAUYTA010000307.1 GCA_030695265.1 Bacteroidota bacterium | reverse complement strand
AACGGGCAGGTTTTAAACTGGCTGCAAAAGATGTTTTCCTGAATATTGCTGGTGGAATCAAGGTCGATGACCCGGCTATCGACTTAACAGTGATTACGGCAATCCTTTCATCAAACTTCGATTTACCGATTAGGAAGAATGTTTGTTTTGCAGGCGAGGTTGGACTTTCAGGAGAAATTCGTGCGGTAAACCGGCTCGAACAGCGCATTGCAGAAGCCGAAAAATTAGGGTTCGACAGTATTTTTATTCCGAAAGCCGGAAAAGGGATTAACCTCAAGAAGTTTTCAATCGAAATTTTGCAGTTCGACCGTGTGGAAAACTTTTTCAGGCATGTATTTGCACAAAAAGGGCAGGGATGAGTATGTTAAATCGTCAGGTCACCAATCATCTTCTGACTTTAATAAAAAAGAATGGGTACGTTGACTTTCACCTTTTATAACATCGACCAGGTAATATTATAAAATATTCGGATTACCTTTGAGCCTGAATTTCATGAAGTGAAAATGAAACAACTAATTGTTATATTGATTTTTGCAGCTTTTTTATCTGGACTTTCATCGTGTTATAATACCACGGTTCCAAAACCTGACAAACTCATCCCCAAAGATAAATTTGTAAAGATGATGATCGATGTCTATCTTGTTCAGGGAATCACCATCGGGCCAGATACTTCAAAACACCTGAAGAATGTTACTCAAACCGATTTGTATTTTTCGGTACTGAATAAATATTCGGTGGCCGATTCGGTTTTTATACGTTCACTCATTTATTACTCCAGCTTTCCGCGCGAATTTGAGAAAATGCACGTTCAGATAATGAACAATCTGAACGAATCGGAACTCCAATTCAAGCCAAAAGAGAAACTGAATACGGAAACAAAATGAGAAAATTTGCAGCCAACTATCTGGTTTCTGAGGATGGCGTTTATTTGAAGAACGGAATTTTAGTGGCCGGAGAAGATGGATTCGCAATAAAATACATTGACACAAAAGGCGATTTAAGGGAGATTGCTCAACTCACTTTTCTCAATGGAATTTTAATGGCAGGATTTAGATTTATTAAAACAGATGCGGCAAACGCTCATTCTGACCAGCCATTCGAATCGATGGTAATGAGATATTTAGCAGCAACAACCCAATTTTCAATAAACGAACTGATCGATCTGGGAAAACTTGTTCAGCATCAATTTCCAGAGATGAAAATTCCTGAAATATTGAATAAAATAACCTCAACCCTGCAAACTTACGGAGGATTTTCAATGGAAAGCCAACCCGGAATTTATTTATTTTCCGGCGCAGATTTGGTTAATTTACTTTTTACATCTAACAGCCGGTTGAAAAAAATATTATAAACCGTAAAAACTGTTTTTTCATACTTCCTTTAGGAACAAAATGTGGGTAGAAATTGAATGATTTACAAAGAACTATTGTCCCGAATGGGACAATACATGCAAGGAATACTAACATTTTTCTACCCACATATCTTCCCTATGGGAAGTTTGAACAGTTTCTCAATCATGAATTTTAAATGATCCGGAAATATTTAATAACCAATAGCAAAATTCAAAAGCAAAACTTGAAACTTTGAACTTGAAACATTAAACTTTTCTCACATGTCAACATTTCTTTTTGATCAAATCATATTCGGGCCGGTGAAAAGCCGGCGATTGGGAGTTTCTCTCGGAGTAAACCTTTTGCCCACCGACAGCAAAGTCTGTTCGTTCGATTGCATATATTGCGAATGCGGCTGGACTCCGCGAAAGCGTGAGAAAAAAGCAGTTTTGCCAACCCGAGCACTGGTAAAGCAAAAGATGGAAGAAAAGCTTCTGGACATGATCAGGAACAACGAATTTCCAGATGTGATAACTTTTGCCGGAAATGGTGAACCAACCTTACACCCTGAATTTGAAGGAATTATTGACGACACGATAGAACTTCGAAACCTGCTCACGCCCAAAGCACGAATTGCTGTTTTATCGAATGCCACTATGTTGCACAAATCCAGTGTGGTAAGGGCTTTGCTAAAAGTTGAGGACAACATTCAGAAACTGGACTCCGCTTTCGAAGAAACCATCCGGAGAATTGATTGTCCGGCATCGAATTTCAG
>JAUYTA010000305.1 GCA_030695265.1 Bacteroidota bacterium | reverse complement strand
ATTGGTCAATTACCCAGCTTTCAATTTCATCTGAAAATTCTTCCAGATTTACGTCTTCATCGTCCTGCGCAACTTCACGGTAAACATCAATTTCGTAACCGGTAAGCTGGCTAGCAAGCCTGATGTTCAAACCACCTTTCCCGATGGCCATCGAAACCTCATCGGGTTTCAGATAAACGTCGGCTCTTTTGGTATCTTCGTGTAATTTGATGGATGATACTTTTGCCGGATTCAATGCACGCTGAATAAACAGTTGCATGTTGGCCGAATAATTAATAACATCTATGTTTTCGTTTCGCAATTCACGGACGATGCCATGAATACGCGATCCTTTCATTCCAACACAAGCCCCAACTGGGTCAATTCTTTCGTCGTACGATTCAACGGCCACTTTTGCCCTTTCTCCCGGAATCCTGACAATTTTTTTGATGGTAATCAAGCCATCAAAAATTTCAGGAACTTCAAGTTCGAACAAACGTTCAAGAAAAACAGTGGAGGTACGCGAAAGAATGATCAACGGATTGTTGTTCCGCAATTCAACTTTATATACCACTGCCCGAAGGTTATCTCCTTTTCTGAAATAATCTGAAGGAATTTGTTCGGTTCTCGGAAGGATTAATTCGTTACCTTCATCATCCAGAACAAGAATTTCTTTTTTCCAAACCTGGTAAACTTCGCCGGTAACGATGTCGCCGATTTTGCTTTTGTATTTTGAAAAGACCTGGTCTTTTTCAAGTTCCATTATGCGACTGGCAAGATTTTGACGCAAATTCAAAATAGCCCTGCGGCCAAAGTGGGCAAGTTTCACCTCATCAGTTACTTCTTCACCAATTTCATAATCTGCATCAATTTTTTTGGCTTCTTTCAGGGTAATCTGCCTGTTCGGATCTTCAAAATCCTCGTCGGCTACTATTTCCCGGTTGCGCCAAATCTCAAAGTCACCTTTATCGATGTTAATAATCACATCGAAGTTCTCATCTGTGCCGTATGTTTTTTCCAGAACATTTTTGAAAACATCTTCAAGCACGCTCATCATTGTGGCGCGGTCAATGTTTTTCAGTTCCTTGAATTCGGCAAAGGTGTCGATAAGATTAAGAGTCTCCATCTCGTCCCAATTTTAAAATTTAAATATTTTTTTTGCTTCTTTTATTTCAGAATATTCCAAATGATGAACTTTGGTAACGAGTTCCTTCTTCTTCGATCCTTCTATCTTTTCATTGGTTGTTACTTCCAGATCAATTGCCTGTTCTTCAACCCCAATCAGGAGTCCATTCAGTTTTTGTCCGTTTGTCAGCAACACTTCAATTTCTTTGTCCACATTTTTCTTATACTGACGTACCAGTCTGAAAGGTTCGGTTAAACCGGCAGAAAAAACAGATAATTCAAAATCTTCTGCTTCCCTGTCAAGATTGCTTTCAACATGTCTGCTTATTTCAACTATTTGGTTGATCGAAATGCCAGTGTCACTATCAACCATGATGTGAATCACATTGCTTGTTGATATCGTTACATCAACCAGAAACTGGTCATCTGCAAGCTTTTCATTTACAAGTTCTGCTATTTTTACTTTGTCGATCATATTTTTGTAATAAAATAGGGGACTCATGATCCCCTAACACTGGTTTTCCCAAATTGTCGGCACAAAAATAGTAATTTTAATTAAATTGTCAAAACCAATCTATTAAGGTTTCCTGTATTCGTATCAATTTCAT
>JAUYTA010000301.1 GCA_030695265.1 Bacteroidota bacterium | reverse complement strand
GGTCGAACGGAATGCCGGAAGTGCAGTGTGCCGTTGACGATCTGAAACGTACGCTCACGCAGGGTTTTGGCGACAATCAGGGCGCTTATCCTGAAGGCGCTTACCTTGACATGATCCTGATCCATACTTTGCACAATACTGCTGAAATTGATGTGCTGTACGAAGGCCTTGAAACGCCGCTCGATCCCAATGGAAATTTCGGCGCTTTGGTGGCGCTTCGTGATTTCCGCGATGGAACCAACCTGACAGGAACGAACCCTAAAAATGAAAAATTGGTCAGGCATATCGGCTTTTCGGGTCATGCCAACCCACCTGCCATGATAGAAATGATACAACGCGACGAATATGGAATTCTGGAAGGTTTGCTGGTCGCGATCAATGCCAACGATAAAACCAAATACAACATGCAACACAATGTGATACCGGTTGCTGCTGCAAAAGGAATGGGAATCATTGCCATGAAAGTATTTGCCGATGCAGCCTTGTACCACAAGGAGCCGCGCTGGTCTCAAAAGCCCGAGGACGTATTCAGGAAAATTGGAACTCCCGAATTACCGAGCCGCCCGCTGGTTGAATATTCGCTGACCACTCCCGGAATTCACACTGCCATTATTGGAATCGGTCAAATTGATGAAGATCCGATGAAATGCCAGTTGGTTCAGAATTTTTATGCCTCGCAAATTGAACCCAACGGGATGCCTGAAAATGAAAGATACAGGATTGAAGAACAGGCAACGCTGGTTAAAGCCAATTCCAACTATTTCCAGATTGATAAAGTGGGCTTAACTGCTCCCGGAAATCTCCGTAAATCGGGAAACCAAATTTTATGGGACACCGCTTTTGCAGGCGATGTGGCTGTTAAATCGTATGAAGTTCTGGTCAATGGCGAAAAGGCAGGCGAAATTGAACACAAACCTCAAACCCTGAAAAGTCATCCTTTTGTTTTTGAAACTTCATTAAAAACAGGCGATAAAGTGGTGGTTGTCACGATCGATAAAAACGGCGAACGGGCAGAAGCGATGTTGGCATAGGAACCATATATAAAATATCAGGAACCGTTCTTTGCAAAAAGGACGGTTTTTTTTGAGGATGTCATACAACCGTTACTTCATGGCAGATTGTGTAGTACAGAGTCTATTGCAAATCCAATGCCTGAGCCACCTCCGGTGATAAGAATAGTATTTTGATTAGTTTGCATGTCTTTAATTTGGTAGTGTTTATGGTGTGAAATCGTTGCGGAGTGCGGATTACTATTTCATCAAGTTATTCCGAACTTGACACGTGGTAGAATGTTTGAATAACCACCAAATCCACAATGTTTTATACCGCTTGCAGGCTGGGCGTTTATCATTTCATTTGATTTAATTTTTTTATCCTTTTTTCTCGTTTTCTCTGATAATCGCAAATCTCTCGGTATAATGGACATTTTTGTGAAAAAATCAAATGTGTCAGAGCGCATATTATAACATTTTTATGGCTCTATAACGGATAGTGTGGGTAATAAAAATGCAATTAAAGTTGAAATTTGTAGAATTACCTAAGCCAATTATAGAAATAGATATCGATAGTTGATATTCACAACTTACCCCGAAGTCCGCAGGCGGCCTTTCCCCTCTTGAATTTGAGCCCAAAGCCCTCGAAATAGAAGAATATGTCAAGGCAGAGCGCGAACTGCTCAGAGTGTCGTATTTGCGTAATAAACCTAAAAAAGAGCATCCAGGCCGATTGGCACTTCCATCGCATTTGACCGTTGTTGAAACCATCATCGAACCATCGGAAGACACCACCGACATGGTATATATTGGCCGCGAGGTTACCGAAGAGTTGGGTTACACCCCCGGCACGCTTCATATCAACCGCATTATCCGCAACAAATACATCACCAAAG
>JAUYTA010000293.1 GCA_030695265.1 Bacteroidota bacterium | reverse complement strand
ATTGAGGTGCGTTCCGGCGAAATATTCGTTACCGGGCAAGCCAAATTCTTTGGGCGACGAGGTAAACGTGTGCCAAACAATGCGGTTTACTCCTGAACAAAATACGCGATCGATGTTGCCTTTCAGGTCCATGGGCGAACGCTCCCACTGCGGACCAATGCTGGTCGGTCCTTCGGCAGCTACAAAACGTTTGCCGTTGGTATGAGCAACACAAGCACTTTGCCTGACAGAAAGCCGCTCATCGTCTTTGATGCGGTGCGTATTGGCCATTGCCCAGAATTCGCCCTGCGGAAAATCGCTGATCCCCATCACTCTCAATGCATCAACCGGAGCTGAGTGTGGACCGCCCGATTCAGGATGGATGCCCATTCCGTATTTATGTGCGAGGTCGTAGAATAATTGGTAATGGTTGTCGGCAACCAAATCGCCTATGGTTTTGCGGAAGTCGTGCAAAAAACGGTTCGATTCGTTGCGGTTCTCCACAATTTTTCCCGCCAAAACAGGCATGTATTTCTGGATATCGTAACCACGATATTTTCTGAAGTCGGCTGGAAAATTTTTTGTCCAGCTCACCAAATCCATTTCCCAACTGTCGGTTTGCAGGTATTTTACACTGTTGCCCGCTTCCTGCGCAGTTTTGATGAGCGGAACGATGACCGTGCTGGCAAACAAATCAAACGCCTCAACGCTGAGGTGATCGACCGATAAACCAGCCCAGCCATCGCTGGTGGTTGATGTTTTGGCTCCGGTGCAAGTGTATCCGTAGCGGATGATGGTCCAGTTTCCGGCGGGAGCATTCCACTCGAGTTTGCCGTTTTTGTAATTTCCGGTCAGATCGATAATTTCATCTTGTCGAAAGGCTATTCTTATCCCGTCGCCGTCAAAATCTTCGCGCAACTGGTGTAACGGATAAATGCCTTTCCACCCAATTTTTTCGTTGAACGATTTTTTCTTCCAGTTTGCAATGGCTTCATTTTGAACCGGTGCACCCGGTTTTGTTGGAATTGCCTGCACGAGTACATCCTGATACAACAGCTTATTTTCCGGCTGAGGCAACTCCATGCTGATGGCTTTTCCTCCGGTAATGTCCACTTCCGACCAGACGATTTTTTTCATGGCCATTTCAGAAGTGATCGACGGAGCGCCCGGATTCCAGCCACTTTGTGTGTTTACTGTCAGTTCAATACCATTGCGATCAGCTTCTTTTACGGTGTGTTTAAACATTTCCATCCATTCGGGGCTCATAAAAACCGGACCTGCCGGAGTTTTTAGGGCAACCTGATAATTGGAACTCCCTGCATCGAACAAAGTCGCGCCGCCGTATCCTTTGTCTTTCATTTCCTCCAGATCGCGGGTAATCGATTCTTTGGTTACCATGCTGTTGAGCCACCACCAATAACAGCGTAAACGTGCTTCTGCCGCCGGGTTTGCAAATCCGGATTTCAGTTCAGGATAAGGCACGGATGTGCTGGTGAAAATATTGTTTTGCTGGGCGGCTGCCAGAAGGCTAGCCAGCAAAGCGATTGCGATTAGTTTAGTTTTTAACATGTTGGTTTAGTTCTAATAGGTTCTAATATCTCTTATTTTCAAGAGATAATTCAATTCCGTCTGAAACAATGAATTCGCTTCTTTTAACGATCTTCCGCAGACGGGGTTGTTTATGCCAGCTTCCTACCGTTGGCTAAAGCCGAACGGCAAAGGATATTGAGCTGCCGTTGATCAACGAACTATCCTTTACCGTCACATTCATGTGACGGAATTTAGCCACTTTGAAATATTGATTCATTATTAAGTGCTAAAATCCATTTTCTGTTCCATTTTCTACAAATATTTCGCAACGCAAGTGCTGTAACCGCTTCGATTATGTTATTTGGCAACTAAAAATACATTTTTTCCAGATCCAACTCCTTCAACAACTGCAAATTTTCCTTCCTGACGATATTTCACCGCATTTCCATTCATCGTAACTTTTTGCGATTTCGACCAGAAAGGCAGATAAACATCGGCAGTCGTGTTGGCCGGAATGGTCAGATTCATGCTGAACGATTGCTGTGGTTTGTTCTTGAATGACACGAGTACATCGCCACGGATGGTAGGGCATTTGATTTCGGCATGTTCGAGCGAGGCTGGTTGCGGCTTGATGCGGATTTTCCTGAAGCCGGGTTCAAGCGGTTCAATGCCCATTAGTTTTCGGGGAATAATGTTGGCCGGTGCCGCGCCCCAGGCATGGTTCCAGTCCTGATTGGGTTTGTATTTGTTGTCCCAGGCTTCGAGCGAAATGGTGGAGCCGACGCGTATCATGTTGTACCAGCTTCGGTCGGAGGTAGAAGTTAATAACTCCAAACCATACTCAGGATTGTTGCCATCATAGACGGCATCCATCAAAAACTGCGATCCGTAAACACTGCAAGCCATTCCCCGCGACTGAACGAAATCGCTGACTTTTCCAACAAACTTTTCAGGAACAAGCCCGAATGTGAGTGGGAACATATTCGCGTGCAACGAAGCATGGTCGGTTCCAATTCCATCGAAATAAATACCACGCTTTTTGTCCAGCAGCTTTTCGTTGAAACTGGCTTTCAGTTTTACTGCCCTTGCAGTAAATTGTAGTTCATCGGCGGACTGATTCAACACTTTCGCTATTTGTGCCAACTGGCTGACAGCCTGATAATGATAGGCATTCACCACGGTATTTACATCCTGAAAAACAAAACCATCGGTTTCGCCGGGTTCATTTTTCCCAAGTCCGAGTATCCCGGTTTGCGGCCAATCCTCAATGTCGCGCAGGGTGCCTTTGAAATGGATGGATGCCAACACTTCCGGAGTTACTTTGCCGGTTTTGGTCGAAATTAATCCCGATTCATCGGCCAAGGGCAACAGCGCTTTTGCTTTCAGGTCGGTGTAAAAATGCTGAAGCGACTCTTTGTTTCCGGTGAACAAATAATCGTTCCAGGCCATCAGTACCGACTGCAAAATCCATTCGGTCGGCCAGGTTGGCCTATTGATCAGGTATTCGTGCGAATAGCGTCCCATGCTGTATTCGCGGGCAACGCCGTAATGGCAAAGTTGGTTGATATACGCGTCGGCTTCATAAGGAATGCGCTCGCGGTCGCCATCTACATAAATGCCCATGAAGGACGTGGCTTTGATGGAATATTTGCACAAATCCCAAACCTGATTCAATACAGTGTCGGAACTCGCGAAATGCGATTCAGTTTCGTCGAACGGGTAAAATACAATTTCCTGTACGATCTGGTTTTTGCTGAGCGCTTCGCTGTAACCTTCCAGTTCACAATAACGGAATGGCGTGACTTCGCCAATGTATTGTGGCATCAAAACAGCTTGCGGTCCCGTATTCCGTTTGTCGGGAGGAATCACAACCGAGTAAGTATTCCAACCGCGCTTCAGCACAAGTTGGTGTGCCGAATAGCGGATCGTTCCACCGGGAGTGCGGTTGATCCGCCCATCTTTCTGCGCCTCGCCCAAATGAACCAGCACAGTATCCGACTCATTTTTTCCGAGCAAAGTCAAGCGCACTGTCCCGAATGCAGCTTTGCCGAAATCGATAAAATTATGCGAAGCGGAAAGTGCTTTTATAGAAACCGGATAAACATCCTGCTTTTGCAGCGCATAGCGCGAAGTGGCGTAATCCGATAGCACCGAAGCTGTTTTAAATTGTGAAACTGGTGAAGACACAGATTCAACCCCATGATTGTCCCATGTTTTTACTTTCCAGAAATACACCGAATTGGGCTGAAGTTCTTTTCCAGAATAAATCACATTGACAGACTGATCTGTTTCTGTTTTCCCTGAATCCCAGCAATCGCCCGTGTTTTTCTGAATGTTTTCAAGACTTGAGGCGACCAGAATCTGGTATGCCAGCTGCACCGTATTGTTTTGATCTGAGTTGACAATCCATCCGAAGAAAGGCTGTTTTCGGGCAATCTCTGCAAATTGGAAGTTTTCCTTTCGTCCTACAGCCTGATGCAAAGGTGTATTTACCGGATACCCATTTCGGAATACCTGTCCGGCATGTGAAAGGAAATCAACGGTTAAGCCTGAAGGATGGTTTTTTTCAGGAATTGCACTCTGCGCGGTAAAACACGTTCCGGAGAGAAGAAAAATCAGGAGAAACTGAAGATTAAATTTTAGTAGTTGGTTCATATTAGTTGGTTTAAATAGTCAATGAATGAAGGGTTGAATGACAGAATGATTGATTCAATGCAAAAAAACGAACTTACAACCAGAAATTTGGATTCTGTTTCAATTGCTAAAAATACATTTTGGATCCTTTTGAAAAAAACAGGAACAGCCTTATCAAAAGATGTTCCTGTTTATTGGTTCAAAAGTAAATATTATTTAGAAGCCCAACCCGGGTTTTGTTCCAGTTTCACATCTTTATTGGTATCAATCACAGTTTGTGGAATTGGCCATAAATTATAGTTGAACGTCAGCGTTGCAGCAGCTTCCGGCCAGTAGGCGTACTTTTTAATGCGGTCGGTAGCAACTGTTCCTCCCATACGGAGCAAAGTATTCCAACGACATTCTTCGTAAACAAGTTCGCGGGCGCGTTCGTCCAAAATGGTATTCATCAGCACCTCTATCTCCTACTGTACAAAATTTATAGGGATTTTTTTCTTCTTTATACAACTATTTAATTTTCAATAATATACCTTTTAAACTAAATCACTGCGCGGATTGATCAATGGAATAGTCTATTGTAAGTTAAATTAATCATAGCTCCCATGTTTTTTGCACAATTCAATAAACTTCAATACCCGCTCAGGCGACACATCGTTTTGCAGGATATGAGCCGGGGCAATCATGTAACCGCCGTTTTTGCCCAAGATGCTAATTTTTTCGATGATGTCACGTTCCAGCTCTTCGTCACTTCCATTCGGCAACAAATCCTGCTGGTCAATAGCACCCCAGAAAGCAAACTTTTCGCCAAACCTATCTTTCATATCCTGAGGCAAATGCCCCGGAACGCCAGACTGAACCGGATTAAAGACTTCAAACCCGATTTCCCAGATGTCGTTAAGCAGATCGGCAACGGCACCATCGCAATGCAAAATTGGGATGATATCTGGTTTTGCTTCCTTAAAACGGTCGATCATCCGTTTGTAAATTGGTTTCAATTGTTCACGAAAGGTTTCGGGAGGAATAATCAGATTAGTTTGAGTGCCAAAATCGTCACCAAACCAGATTGCATCCACCCCTTTTTCGATGAGACGCAAGCCGATCTGTGTCTGGTATTCTGCACATGCTTCGAAAAGTGGAGCCACATATTCGGTTTCCATCATCATATCGACCAGCAGCTTCTCCATGCCAACCAACTGATGGGCAAGCGAAAAAACAGTCACTTCAATATCTCCAAAAATAAGGTAATCGTTTTTGTATTTTTTGACGAGCGCTTCAGCATCCCTGAATCGTCCCAGAGCATCGGGATCAGGAAATTGGTAAGCATCAATATCAGCTTTTGTTTCGACATGAGCCAGCGGATAATCAACCACCTCCACATAAATATCGCCCTGCCTCATTCGCATTTGGTATTCGTTTAACCAGGTGCCATCGGCGTCTTTCACAATGCGGTAATCTTCCGATACAGAAGCTCCGGTAACCACCACGTCGCTACCCATGGCCACACGCAGTTCATTGGCACTGATACGATAGGTCACATCCTCATAAGGATTTTCTGTGTAATGAACGGGAATATTGAGCACTTTTCCAAAATGATCAGCCAACTGACGACATAAATCAAACTGAACAGGAACCCGGTCGGGCAGTCCGGGCAACCGTTTAAAGGCTTTTAAAACACGTTCTCTTGAATTCATTGATTTTTATTTAATGTGTTAAATTATCCTTGCCTTCGATTTGCTCATGCTAATAATGTTTTTGATTTACAATGTTATACTATTTACAAATGCCATATTCTCAATATATTCACGGCTTCTTTATTCCACAGGGGATTAAATAAATTTCTGATATTAAACCTGAATCCTCA
This sequence comes from Bacteroidota bacterium, assembly GCA_030695265.1. Classification (GTDB taxonomy): domain Bacteria; phylum Bacteroidota; class Bacteroidia; order Bacteroidales; family Prolixibacteraceae; genus Aquipluma. The sequence goes on along the minus strand of JAUYTA010000293.1, from coordinate 2,346 downwards.
GGTTTTTTGTTTGAAGCGTCATAAGGCTGATAACGGATATTAACAAAATTAACTTCGTGAAAATTTTTCCAATTGCCCCCTTTTCTATCTAATTCAATAATCCTATTAAATGAGAGATTAGTCACCTCAATCTCAATTTTATTATTCTGTTTAATAATTCCTTGAGGAATAATCAAACGATTCGGCAAACACCAAACCAAACCCAACTCCTTGTCATTGATTTTCACACGAGCAGTTTCACGGACATTACCCAAGTCGAGCAAAAAACCTTTGGATGAAAGAAGCTCAGCAGAAACTTCAAATGAGTTTGAGTAAACTGCTTTGCCGCTAAAAGTTTCATATTTACCTCCTAAAGCTGTCCAGGATCCAAGATGCTGAAGGGTAACAGGAACAGGAATTTCAGGGGCGCCTTGCGTAGGTCTTAGTGACCATTCGCCTTTTAATTCCTGTTTGCTCGATTCTTCAGCTTGCAGATATTCCCATTTTTGTTTTTTGTTCTTTTTATTAGTACATATAAGAAAGCAAGATTGACCTGGTAATAGTTGTAAATAAAGCTCGGTGCCTGTCTTGGTATTTCTTAAGGCAGCATTCCCACGCCTCTCGTTTATCGGATCGTAAATTTCAATAGTTGTTGCTTTGATAGCCAGCTGTACCCAATCTTCGCCGAACTTGTCCGACAGGTTGGTAATGAAATAAAAGGTACTGTCTTCCGATTGTTTACGGACAAATTCAAGTCCTTTGTGAGCCATTTCCTCTGCGTAAATCCTTTTCTCAGAAAGTGATTCAAGCAATTGTGATGTTACCTTAACATTGGAAGGAAGGAGGAGCATCTCATTTCTTATAGCTGCAACTAAAGCTTTTTTCTTTTCAAAATCAAACAATCCCGGAACATCGGCAGGGATATCCTTTTCGAAAAGAATGGTGGCCCCTTTTCGGGCCAAATCCCGTAATTGGGTTAAGGTCTCCAATGGAATGCGTTCAATGGAGGGCACCACAATCACTTTGTACCGGGCTTTCCCTGAAACCAACGTTTTCCCCTCTACTTTCAGTCCTGCAATCATTCGATCGGAAATAAAATCGAAGGTGTAGCCATTGTCCCAAAGGCGTTGAGCCAAATTACCAAAGTTGGAATTTTGCAGCCAGTCTTTGGATTTATGAACATCGAACAGACGAATAATAAGATCTGACTTCTGCTTCTTCCATACTTCATGAATAGGGAAATACAGCAAGATGTCATTATCAGGTTCCGAATTTTGTAATATTGTTTGGCATTTCGCGATATATCCGGTTAAGGCAGGTAACTCATTCCAGAAATGACTATGTTGGTTATAATTGGTCGATGCATAAAATAACCTTCCCGGAAAGGACTTTTCTTTGGGAGAATATGTTGCTCCATGGAAAAACACATGATTGATGCCTGAAATAAATAACTCGTCTATTTGAGGTTTTATTTGCGAAAGCGATACTTTAAAATGATCTCCTAACCAAGTAGTCGATTCCGAACTTATCAGTCTACGGTCGCTTAGATGACCGGCTGATGAAGCAAATTTCATTGTAAGCGGATTTGGCCGACCAAATCTGTCCTCCTCATAATCAGGATCCTGCCTGAGTCCTGGAATTGAAAACCCGCTTGCTCCGAACGATTCAGTTTCAGGGATATCTGCCAATGCATACAGGTCGAGCAAATTACCGGGTGAACCATGCGCCTGGTTCCGGGTTATCATACCCATATCATGGCTTTTTTTGACCCAATTCTTTGTGAATCTGTCGTACAATAAATCGGATATTGTCTCACAATAGTCGGTAACCACCCGTTGCCTCATTTCCACATTGCTTGTATCGGCCAGATAATTTAAATAAGGCAGAAGATCATATCCTCTTCGTTTATTGAACTCTGGCAAAAAATCGAGGGTCCAGTTGGCACCGTAAACTTCATAAGAGTCGTTATAAAACGAACGAACGTTCCCCTTTTCAATTCCAGCATGGGCAAAAGCATCTTCAAACGTTTTCATGTAATTTAAAATAGAGCTGTCATTAAAATAATCAATGACCAACCCTTCTGCACCCGGCGCTGCGCGTTTCACTTTTTGTTGCGTAGGGCTTTGAAATGCCGCATACACTTTCCATGTTTTTTGAACCTGACCCCAATGAATAAAACCATCGGTGTCCACCTGGAAAGTGATATCCACATAATTTCCACTTTCATCGTATGCAGCCAACGCTAACAAATTTGTATTATCATTCGTTTTCTGATAGTCTCGTACATTCGCATGGTCTTTGATTTTAACTGCTTCTACATAGAATGCTTTTGCCGCATCATTGAGCGATACATTGGACCCACCAAAA
>JAUYTA010000286.1 GCA_030695265.1 Bacteroidota bacterium | reverse complement strand
CGCTGGAAGCATTGAATGTGCCTGATTTTCCGGTAAAAATCCTGTACCGTTTGCTCGATCAGAGTTTGCGGCGTATTTCTATTCCGTTTGAAGGTGAGCCACTTACGGGATTGCAAGTAATGGGTTTACTCGAAACACGCTGCCTCGATTTCGAAAACCTGGTTTTGTTTTCGGCCAACGAAGGTTTTTTGCCAAGGATTGCAGCCGGTCACTCGTTTGTTCCCTATCATCTTCGGAAAGGATTTGGAATGCCAACCTACGAAGACCGCGATGCCATGTATGCCTATTATTTTTATCGCCTGATTCAGCGGTCAGCAAAAACTGTACTTGTTTACAATTCGATCACCGAAGGAATTGCTTCATCAGAGAAAAGCCGATTTTTATACCAGCTTTTGTACGATTCGGAGTTTGAAATTGAAGAGCTCAACCTGAGTTTCAACTTCAAAGGAACAACCAACGAGCCCATCCGAATTGAAACCAGCGAAGCGCACATTCAGAAATTGATTTCGAAATATTCAGAAAGTAAACTGAGTCCGAGCGCCATCAATACCTATCTGGATTGCAAGCTGAAGTTTTACTTTAAATACATTGCCGGAATCAAGGAGAAAGACGAGCTGAAAGAGGAAATTGATGCCGTTCTGTTCGGAAACCTGTTTCATTATGCCATCGAGCTTTTGTACAAGCCTTTTGATAATAAAGTGGTTGAGGCGGCAGCTCTGAAATTGTTGTGGGGCGATCATCGCCGGATTGATGAAGTCGTGCGTCAATCGATCGCGGTGAAATATTATCAGATGAACCCGGAAGATGTGTCGCGGCTAAAGTTGGGCGGGCAGAGTATTCTGATTGCTTCGCACATTCGCGATTACATTTTTCAGTTGTTGGAAAACGACATTAAGTTTGCCCCGTTTCAGATTGCAGGTCTCGAAAGAGATTTTTCAGCCGATTATCAGGTGGTTTCGGACGAGAAAACTTACCAGATCAGGATTGGCGGTATCATCGACAGACTTGATCAAACGGCTGAAGGATTGCGGATTATCGACTATAAAACTGGCCGGAACATGAAACTCGATTTCAAGGATTGGTCGCAATTGGTTGACCGGAATTATGCTGATCGCCGGAAGGAAATATTCCAGACCCTGATCTATTCCGATATCGTCAACCGGTCAGAAAACCATTCGGCCATATTTCCGGTCATTTATAAACTCGACAATCTGTTTGATGAAGAGTTTGTTCCGAATGTTATTTATCAGGGCGAAAAACTTTCATTTCATCAGGTAGCCGACGAATTCACCGGAATCTTTTCTGATGTATTATCCGAAATGTTCAGTAGCACAAATACATACGATCAGACAAAAGACCTTCAAAAATGCAGCTATTGTACGTTCAATAAGATTTGCAGAAGGTAGGAAGTGGGCAGTGTTCAGTGTTCAGTGTTCAGTGTTCAGTCGCAGTGTACACAGTCTCAGTTTTCAGTGTTCAGTCGCAGTCGCAGTGTACACAGTCTCAGTTTTCAGTCTCAGAATTCAGTCATTTTGTTATTGATAGTCATTCATTGTCATTGATGGTCATTCAGTTGAAATTATCCTGTATGATGTCAATAAATTAAATTTCAATTGAATGACGTGAAGCAAATGACTACAAATGACCAATAAAACTTACTAATCTTTCAGCAAGTCAGGCCTCAGTATTTTCGTTCTCTCGTATGCTTGCTTTTCCTGCCATTCATTGATTTTCTTTTCATTTCCGGAGAGCAGTATTTCAGGAACTTTCCATCCATTGTAGTCGGCAGGGCGGGTGTAAACAGGCGGGCTCAACAGGTTGTCCTGAAATGAATCGGTTAGCGCTGAAGTTTCGTCGGATAAAACACCGGGAATCAGGCGAACCACGCTGTCAACAATTACTGCAGCAGCCAATTCTCCGCCGGTCAGAACGTAATCGCCTATCGAAATTTCCATGGTAACCAGATGTTCACGAATACGTTGGTCGATTCCTTTGTAATGTCCGCAAAGAATGATAATATTATTCAGGAGTGAAATTTTGTTGGCTATTTTTTGCGTCAGTATATTCCCATCAGGACTGGTATAAATCACTTCGTCGTATTCCCTCTGTAATTTCAGAAAATTGATCGCACTTTCGATGGGTTGGATGGTCATCACCATTCCGGCGCCGCCGCTAAAGGCATAATCATCTGTTCGGCGGTGTTTGTCCTGCGAAAAGTCACGGATGTTGTGTACAAAAATTTCAACCAGTCCTTTGTCCTGACCTCTTTTGATAATGGAATGCCGGAAGGGGCTTTCAAGCAATTCAGGAACAACAGTAAGAATATCGATACGCATATCACTATTTATTTTTGACAAAAGTAACAACCTGAGTTCAATGTTTCCCAGTTCGCTGAATTATTAGTCGAAAAAAGCAGGTAAAAGTTATCTTTTTCCCACTAAACCAAATGATTTGCACTTTTATTAATGAAAATCTTTGAGTATTAGCTTGTAATATATATTTTCGTAGGCTGAAAGAAACCTTATTCTCTGTTAATTACAATGTAATTTAAAATTTTGTTATGGAACCCAAAGATCTAAAAAACTCAAAAAATGAGTTAAGTGGTACACAAGTTGAACCAGAAACTATTAATGATCAGGATGTTGCTGAAGTAGCTGAAGAACAAATTGAAGTAGCTGAAGTGACTGAATCTGAAGAAACTGTTGTAGAAACAGTGTCTGAACCCGTTGAAGTGGTTGTTGAAGAAAAAGTTACCGGGGTAGAAGAATCAATAGTAGCCGAAGAGCCAGCAATAGTTGAAGAAGTGGTTGAAGTTGAGGAAACTGTTGAAGAGGAAGTAATTGAGCCTGTTGAAGCGGTTACTGAAGAAGTCGCTGCGGTTGTTGAAGAATCTGAAGTTGCTGAAGAGCCAGCAATAGTTGAACAAACTGTTGAAGCTGATGAAATTGTTGAAGAGTCAGTAACTGAACCTGAAGTAGAATCCGTTGTTGCGGTTACTGAAGAAGAAGTCGCCGAAGTAGAAGAATCTGTGGAAGACAACAGTCAGAAAGATGAGGGAACAGATTATGCTGCTTTAAATGAAGTTGAGCTCATCAATGCACTACGTGTTTTACTTGAAGGTGATGATGATCGCATCAAAGATGATGTGGAGGCTATTAAAGTTCATTTTTTCCGTCTTTACCGTGCAAATATTGAAGCACAGAAAGCTGCTTTTATTGAAGCCGGAGGCGATGTTGCTGAATTTAAAGCAGAGCCTGATCCCAATGAACTGGATCTTCGTGAATTGCTAAAACAATACCAGGA